>CACXGR010000230.1 GCA_902767235.1 uncultured Lachnospiraceae bacterium
CGGCACCGGCTCAACTTAGAGTTAGTCACCGAGCGGGTGATTTGATACAATAATATAGTAGCATTTTATAGCAGGAGGTCTTTATGGAAAACCCCATCTTCAGAAAAAAGAGCCTGGACCGGATCTCATCGCCCGAAGCGCTGGATGACTATCTTCATGTCACAACGCCCGCAGCCTGGATGATCCTGGCGGCCGTCATCATGATGCTGGCCGGCATGCTGATCTGGAGCTACGTCGCCAGTATAGACAGCTTTGCCACCGGACGCGCGCAGGTAGAAGACGGCAAGATGTATATTGAATTCGATAACGAGCAGATCGCCCGGAATGTGCAGAGCGGGATGACCGTCATATCCGGCGAGACACAGAGCCGGATCAGCAGTGTCGGAACGGACAGCAGGGGAAAGGTCTTCGCACTGGCGCCCACGGAGCTGGCAGACGGCTATTATGCCGTGGATGTCCTCTTTAAACAGACGCAGGTGATCCGTCTGCTGTTCAACTGAGGAGGCAGCCATGTCCGATCTCAGATTCCCTTCATCTTTTAAGAAGAAACGCACCCGCGTCCCCGTGATCATGCAGCTGGAGGCGCTGGAGTGCGGCGCCGCCGCGCTCGCCATGGTCATGGCCTACTACGGGAAGTGGATCCCTCTGGAACAGGTGCGTCTGGACTGCGGTGTCTCCAGAAACGGCTCCAATGCCAAAAATATGATGATCGCGGCCAGAGGATACGGCTTTGAGGCGCAGGGCCTTCGCTGCGAGACGGAAAATCTTGCCGACAGTATCACGCTGCCCTGTATTATCCACTGGAATTTTAATCACTTTGTGGTCCTTACGGGGCTCAGCACCAAATACGCTTGGATCAATGACCCGGCAAAAGGGGATCTCCGCATCCCGATCGAAGAACTGGACGAGGCCTTCACCGGCGTCTTGATAGAGCTGAAGCCGGGACCGGATTTTCAACCATCCGGAAAACCCAAGAGCATTCTCTCTTTTGCCCAAAGCCGTCTGAAGGGAACAGGCCCAGCCGCAGCATTTGTCATGCTCTCCACACTGACAGGCTGCCTTTTCGGCATCATCAATCCCGCCTTTGTGCGCTTTTTCCTGGACCGGCTGCTGACAGGAGAAAACAGTGAGCTCCTGTATCCTTTTCTGACCCTGATGCTCGTCTGCGGAATCGCCCAGGCCGCGGTATCCTGGGTGCAGTCTGTCTATTCCCTCAAGATCAACGGCAAAATGGCGGCGGTCGGCAACAGCGAATATATGTGGAAACTCCTGCGGCTGCCCATGGATTTCTTTTCCCAGCGGCTCTCGGGCGACATTTTGCAGAGGCAGAGCGCGAACGCCTCCATTGCCTCTACGCTGGTGAATCTGCTGGCGCCGCTCTCATTGAACGTGGTCATGATGGTCGTCTACCTGGTACTTATGCTAAAGAGCAGCGTGATCCTGACGATGATCGGCGTCTCGACCATGCTTCTGAACCTGATCGTTTCACAGATCATCACTGCAAAAAGAGTCAATATCACCCGCGTACAGATGCGGGACGCCGGCAAACTCGCGGCGGCTACGGTCTCCGGCTTTCAGATGGTGGAGACCATCAAGGCCAGCGGAGCGGAGAACGGTTATTTTCAGAGATGGGCGGGCTTTCAGGCGTCCGTCAACCGGCAGAATACCCGCTTTGGCCGGCTGACCCGCTATCTGGGGATCCTTCCCGCTGCGCTCTCCTCGATCGCGACGGCGCTGGTCATGATCATCGGCGTACTGCTCACCATGAGAGGGGCGTTTTCTCTCGGTATGATCCTTCTCTTTCAGGGCTTTTTGAGCTCTTTCATGGCGCCCGTCGAAATGATCATCACCGCGGGGCAGCACCTGCAGGTGATGAGAACGGAGATGGAGCGCGTGGAAGATGTCATGAAGTACCCGGCAGACCCCGTGTTTGCCTCCCTGACGCAGCAGGAAGAGGGACAATATGCCAAGCTGTCCGGTGAAGTGGAGTTGAGGAATGTCACCTTCGGCTACTCCCGTCTCGGGGAGCCGCTGATCCGTGACTTCTCCATTCATATAAAGCCCGGCAGCCGCATTGCGCTGGTGGGTGCGTCGGGCTGCGGAAAATCGACGCTCTCCAAACTGATCTCCGGCCTCTATCAGCCCTGGAGCGGAGAAGTGCTCTTTGACGGAAAACCGATCGATCGGATCGACCGCAGTGTCTTCACAGGGTCCCTCGCCGTCGTCGACCAGGAGATCGTCCTGTTTGAAGATACGATCGAGGACAACATCAAGATGTGGAACCGGTCCATCGAGGACTTTGAAATGATCCTGGCCGCCAGAGATGCCAGGATCTATGACGCTGTCATCGCGCGGCAGGGCGGCTTTGGCGGAAAGCTTGCGGAGAACGGCAAGGACCTCTCCGGCGGCCAGAGGCAGCGGCTGGAGATCGCCCGCGCACTGGCGCAGGATCCCACGATCCTCATTCTGGATGAGGCGACTTCCGCGCTGGATGCCAAAACAGAGTATGAACTTGTCAATGCTGTCAAAGACCGCGGGATCACCTGCATTGTCATTGCCCACCGGCTGTCCACGATCCGCGACTGCGACGAGATCGTCGTTCTGGATCACGGCGTTGTGACAGAGCGCGGCACACACGAGGAATTGATGGCGCGCGGCGGCGAGTACGCTGCGCTGATCGCAAACGACTGAAAGGAGGCGGAGTATGAGCTGGTTTGATGAACAGATCCATAAGCGCGACCTTTCGGACCAGGAGATCATGGAAGATTCTCTGCTCCATATTGCCTCCGCAGTACTGGGAAGAGGAAAGGCGCGCAAGCTGCAGGACAAGCAGACAGCTGCGCAGGACGCGCTGGAAGAGATCCTGAACTACTATCACATTCAATCCTCCGGGATCCCGGAAGAAATAACAGAGCTGGAGGACCAGCTGGAAATGTGTATGCAGCCGCACGGACTGATGTGGCGCCGGGTGGAGCTGGAGGGAAGGTGGTACCGAGATTCCATGGGACCGGTGCTGGCTTTCAGGAAGGATAACGGCAACACGGCCGCCCTTCTCCCCGGCCCGCTCTTTGGCTATTACTACCGGGATCCCCAGACGGGCATCACGCACCGCATCAATAAGTCAAACGCCTCACAGTTCGCAGAGGAAGGGCTATGTTTTTACGCGCCCCTGCCGCTGAAAAAGCTCGGCGTCAGGGATCTTCTGATCTACCTCAGGGACGCTCTGGATACAGAGGACTTTATTTTCTTTTTTGCCCTGTCGCTGGCGGTGACACTCCTGGGCATGCTGGCGACCAATATCACCCGTGCGCTCACGGGCTTTGTGCTGGAGAGCGGAGATGTTCCGCTCCTGATGGGGACAGCGGTGTTCATGATCTCGACGATCTTCGCCTCCGTTCTGATCAAGACATCCCGGCATATGATGATGAGCCGGATCGGCATCAAGGCATCTGTCTCGATGGATGCGGCTATGATGATGCGCATCATGCAGATGCCGCCCGGGTTCTTTAGGCAGTACTCCTCCGGCGAGCTGTCCACGCGCTACAGCGCCATCGGACAGATCTGCGACCTGCTGCTGGGCAATATTTTTTCGACCGGCCTTGGCGCGGTCCTCTCCATGCTCTATATCACGCAGATCTTTTTCTACGCGCCTTCACTGGCGGGGATGTCGCTCCTGATCATTGCGGCCGGCGTCGTCATGAGCCTTATATCCGGAATGATCCAGAGAGGGGTGAGCCGCGAACTCATGGAGAGGAGCTCCAAGGAGTCCGGGCTGAGCTTTTCACTGATCACGGGTATACAGAAGATCCGGCTGGCCGGCGCGGAGAAGCGCGCCTTTGCCAAGTGGGGACACGCCTATGCCGACGTCGCCGCGCTCAGCTATAACCCGCCCATGCTGACTAGGGTCGGCGCATCCGTTTCCATCGTCATCAATCTTTTGGGAACGATCGCGCTCTTCTTTTTGGCAGTGGAAAACAAGGTGACGCCTTCGGAATACATCGCCTTTAATACGGCATACGGCGCGGTGTCGGCATCCTTCGGAGCGCTGACCGGAGCCGCGCTGTCCATCGCGGGGATCAGACCTGTTCTCGAAGTGGCCAGGCCGATCCTGGAGACGGAGCCGGAGGCCTCGGAAAGCCGCGCGCTTGTCACTGACCTGAGCGGGAACATTGAGCTGAGCGGCGTTTATTTCCGATATGATCCGAACATGCCCTGGGTCATAGAGGGGCTGGATCTCAAGATCCATGAGGGCGAATATGTCGCGATCGCCGGGACCACAGGGTGCGGAAAGAGCACCCTTGTCCGGCTTCTCCTGGGGTTTGAAAAGGCAGATAAGGGCGCCATATATTACGATGGAAAAGACATTGGAGGGCTGGACCTCCACTCCCTGCGCCGCAAGATCGGGACAGTCACGCAGGACGGAACGCTCTTTCAAGGCGATATTTTCTCCAATATTGCCATCTCCGCGCCTCAAATGAAGCTGGAAGACGCGTGGGAAGCGGCGGAGCTGGCCGGGATCGCCGATGATATCCGCGCAATGCCCATGGGTATGCAGACTCAGATCTCCGAGGGACAGGGCGGTATTTCGGGCGGGCAGAAGCAGCGGCTGATGATCGCCCGGGCGGTGGCGTCTAAGCCCAGGATCCTGATCCTCGATGAGGCGACCTCCGCGCTGGACAACCGCACGCAGCAGCAGGTGGCCGGGGCGCTGGACCGGCTCCGCTGTACCAGGATCGTGATCGCGCACCGGCTCTCGACTATCAAAAACTGTGACCGCATTCTGGTGCTCAACCAGGGGCGGATTCAGGAACAGGGCACCTATGACGAGCTGATCGCCGCGAACGGATTCTTCGCGGAGCTGATCAAAAGACAGCGTCTGGATGCATGAGAATCCTGCAAAACATCGAAAACTTTTTTGAAGATCAGTTCCGAAAACACATGGATACCGCTGCCGGGAAGCGTAAGTATAGGTGTAGATCAAAATACAAATGCATTCAGGCATATCAATATTTTAAAAGATCAAAGAGGAGGATTCTTACGATGACAAACCCTGAAAAGCTTACAGATGATATGATGGAACAGGTTTCCGGCGGAACACTTACAAAGGACGAAGCGCTCAAGAAGGCTCTGGAGCACGCGCACCTCAAGAGAGATCAGGTCGACTACGTAAAGAAGGTCGAGCTTGACTATGAGCACGGCAGAAAGATCTATGAAGTTACCTTCTATAAGGATGGCTACGAGTATGAATACGATATCGACGCCGAGAGCGGCAAGGTATTGAA
>CACXGR010000231.1 GCA_902767235.1 uncultured Lachnospiraceae bacterium
ACCGTTTCCAACGATGTCTCCGCAGAGCAGCCCGCAGCTGACACTGTCAAGATCAACTTCCAGGGCAACATCAAGTGATGCCGGTAAAGCGCACAAACAATTCAGGGAACAGCAGAAATGCTGTTCCCTTTCTTTTTGTTACTTGCTAAAATAATGTTGTAGAATTTTGCGCGGCAATATTTTGAAAACGCATTTTCTTAAAGGGGAAAAATCTTCTAAGAGGAAGGGGGGAATCCATTTTGTCTGAATACGCAATTGAAATGCTGAACATCACAAAGCGGTTTCCAGGAATCATTGCAAATGACAACATCACTCTGCAATTGAGGAAGGGCGAGATCCACGCGCTGCTCGGTGAGAACGGGGCGGGTAAATCCACTCTGATGTCCGTGCTGTTCGGCATGTACCAGCCCGAAGAGGGCGTCATCAAAAAGGATGGCAAAGAGGTAAAGATCAACAATCCCAACGATGCCAATGATCTGGGCATCGGCATGGTCCACCAGCACTTTATGCTGGTGCAGTGCTTCACTGTTCTCGACAACATCATTCTCGGCGCCGAGACCACCAAATACGGCGTTCTGCAGAAGGATGCGGCCCGTAAAAAGGTGACGGAGCTCTCCGAGAAGTACGGGCTCAAGGTCGACCTCGATGCCAAAATAGAGGATATCACCGTCGGTATGCAGCAGCGCACCGAGATCCTCAAGATGCTCTACAGGGACAACGAGATCCTGATCTTCGACGAGCCCACCGCGGTCCTTACGCCTGCGGAGATCGACGACCTCATGGTGATCATGAAGAACCTTTCCAAAGAAGGAAAATCCATCCTCTTCATCTCCCATAAGCTCAACGAGATCATGACCGTCGCAGACCGCTGCTCGGTACTGCGCCGCGGCAAATACATCGGCACAGTCAACATCAAAGACACCACCCAGGAAGAACTCAGCCGCATGATGGTCGGCCGCGACGTCAGCCTCAAAGTCGACAAGACGCCCGCTCATCCCGGCGAGGAGATCCTCCGCGTGGAGCACATGTCCGTCGCCTCCAAGAGGGGCAGCAAGATGGCTGTCAACGATGTCAGCTTCACGGTGCGCGCGGGCGAGATCGTCTGTATCGCCGGTATCGACGGAAACGGACAGTCCGAGCTCGTGTACGGACTCTCCGGTCTGGAGCCGCTCGCAGATGGCAAGATCATCCTCAAAGGCAAGGACATTTCCAAGTGCTCCATCCGTGAGCGCTCGATCAGCGGGATCAGCCACATTCCGGAGGACCGCCACAAACACGGGCTTGTCCTGGACTACTCTTTGGAATACAACATGATCCTGCAGAGATATTTCTCTCCCGATTTCAGTAATTCCACCGGATTTTTGAAAAAGCCTTCGATCCGGTCCTTCTCAGAAAAGCTGATCGACCAGTTCGACGTCCGAAGCGGAGAGGGCCCGGTCACGGTCGTGCGCTCCATGTCCGGCGGCAACCAGCAGAAAGCTATCATCGCCCGTGAGCTGGAGAAGAACCCCGAGCTTCTGATCGCTGTGCAGCCGACCCGCGGACTTGATGTCGGCGCGATCGAATACATCCACAGGCAGCTCATTGCCCAGAGAGACGCCGGCAAGGCCGTCCTTCTGGTATCTTTGGAACTCGAGGAGGTCCTGGGCGTTCCGGACCGCATTCTCGTCATGTATGAGGGCGAGATCGTCGGTGAGTTCGATCCTCAAAAGACCACTCGTGAAGAACTCGGTCTGTACATGGCAGGCGCGCGAAAGGAGGTGCCCACAGCATGAAAAAGAATAACAAATCACTCCTGAGCAACCCCGGGTTTCAGACTCTCCTCGCTTCCCTCATCTGTATCGTGGCAGGACTTCTGATCGGCTACATCGTCCTTTTGATCATCAATCCCGGTCAGGCCGCGGAGGCGATCATTACGATCCTCAAGAACTTTTTGACTTACGGAAGCGGCAAGGCGGCCATGAAATATTTTGGCAACACCCTTGTCAAAACAGCACCTCTTCTGATGTGCGCCCTCTCCGTTCAGTTCTGCTACTCCGCAGGCCTGTTCAATATCGGAGCGGCCGGACAGTATGTTGCAGGCGCCGGTCTCTGCCTCTATGCCGCACTGGTATGGAAGATGCCCTGGCCGGTATGCCTTCTCCTTTCCATGATCGCCGGCGCTCTCCTCGGTGCGGCCGTCGGCGTGCTCAAGGCCTACAGAAACGTCAATGAAGTCATCTCCGGCATCATGCTCAACTGGATCGGCCTGTACACGGTCAACATGGCGCTCTCGAAAGTAAAAGAGACGGCAAGCCCCTATACGCTTCCCGTCGCTTCTCAGAATCCGTCCGCCATCCTTCCCACGCTTGGCCTGGGTGCGCTGTTCGGAAACAACAAATATGTCACGATCGCCATTCCGCTCTCGATCATCATCGCGGTGCTGATCTGGGTCATCCTCAACAAGACAGTCTTCGGCTATGAGCTGCGGGCAACCGGTCTCAACAAGGAAGCGGCCAAGTACAGCGGTATGAAAGAAAAGACGAACACGATCCTGACGCTTGCCATAGGCGGAGCCCTGGCGGGCCTGGGTGCCGCTTTCCTCTATCTGTCCGGCTATGAACAGTGGAGCGTCACACAGTCATCCGTCCCCAGCATGGGCTTTAACGGCATCGCAGCGACCTTCCTGGGCGGCCTGCATCCGATCGGAACCATCTTCTCCTCGTATTTCATCCAGCACATTACGAGCGGCGGTTCCTACCTCGACAAGGCGGTCTTCCCGGCGCAGATCTCCGATCTGATCTCCGCGATCATCATTTACCTCTGCGGTTTTGTCGCATTCTTCAGATACTTCATCAACACGCGGCTGGCAAAGCGCAGCCAAGACACCAATGTCAACGACGTTCCGATCAATACGCCCGCTCCTGCCGGCGATGACAAGAAAGGAGGCGACGGGAAATGATCCTGCTCATTCAGTACACACTGTTATTTGCGTCCGTTCTTATGC
>CACXGR010000232.1 GCA_902767235.1 uncultured Lachnospiraceae bacterium
CGCGATGTTCATCGACCACGCGACGCTGTCTTTTCTGGAGGTGGCCCGAAACGAAGAGGGTGTCAGGATCATGAACACGTTTGCGGCCGGCAAGGCGCTGGACGAGATCGGAAGGGGCATCGGAAGACTCGCCTTTCCCGTGTTCTGTTTCATGATCGTGGAGGGATTCTTCCATACGCGCGACCGCTGGAGATACCTGATCCGTCTTTTGATCTGTGCCGCCGTCTCACAGCTGCCGTTTTGTCTTCTGGTCTTTCCGGAATCGACAAAGCCGCACGCGGACACCATCTTTACACTGACGATCGGATATGTGCTGATCTGGTGCATCGATACGCTCAGGCGCAAGCTGGTCGGAGACGGGAAGCTGATCGGAGAGGAGAAGATGACGGCGCTAAGGGCAGCGCGGCTGGCCGTCCTGGCGCTCCTTGGCGGCGGGCTGACCTATGCCGCCTGCATGCTGGCATTGTGGAGAGGGTGCGACTACAGGTACGGAGGCGTGATCTGCATCCTGATCCTGTATCTTTTCTATGACGCCCGGGAGTGGGCGCTGACGCTGGCATGGCTCTGGCTGTCGTATTATAATCACAATGAGATTCTGGCGATCACGGGATTTGCGCTCATCTGGTGCTATAATGGGAAGAGAGGCAGACAGAAAAAATATTTCTTCTACCTGTTCTACCCAGGGCATTTGCTGCTGTTGTATCTGATCCGCAAAGCCATATGGGGGATCTGACAGACAAAAGATGAAACGGACCGGGCGAGGTTTTCAGATCCGGATACTGGAAGGGAGGAAGAGCATGGAACTGATGTTTATAGGAGCGGCGCATGAGGTGACGGGAAGCTGCCATTACCTGCAGGTGGGAAAGAAGAGATTTCTCGTGGACTGCGGCATGGAGCAGGGAAAGGACCTCTTTGAGAACGCGGAGCTTCCGGTATCTCCTTCCGAGATCGACTATGTGTTCCTCACCCACGCGCACATCGATCATTCCGGTATGCTGCCCAAGCTCTATCACGACGGATTCAGAGGACAGATCATCTCTACGCCGGCGACGGCCAGGCTCTGTGATATCATGCTCCGCGACTCGGCCCACATCCAGTCCATGGAGGCGCAGTGGCGCAACAAGAAGGCGAAGAGAAAGGTCGACGGAGAGATGTACGAGCCGATCTACACCATGGAGGATGCCCTGGAGGCCATAAAGCTGTTCGTAGAGTATCCTTATGACAAAATATTCTCTGTCAGCGACGGGATCCGCTTCCGCTTTACGGACATCGGGCATCTCCTGGGCTCGGCCAGCATAGAGCTCTGGCTGGAGGAGGGCAGCACACAGAAAAAGATCGTCTTTTCCGGCGACATCGGAAACAAGAGCCAGCCGCTCCTCAGGGACCCCGAATATACAGATGAGGCTGACTACGTGGTGATGGAATCCACATACGGCGACAGACTCCACGAAATAGATGAGACAGATGTGATCCATGAATTTGCCTCCGTCATACAGGAGACATTCCGCAGAGGCGGCAATGTGGTGATCCCGGCCTTTGCGGTGGGAAGAACGCAGGTCCTTCTCTATCACATCAGACAGATCAAAGAGAAGAATCTGGTGCCGGACTTCCCGAATTTCCCGGTCTATGTGGACAGCCCGCTGGCAGTGGAGGCGACGGAAGTCTTCTATAAGTGCGGGCGGGACTGCTACGATGAGGAAGCCCAGAAGCTGTTGGACAAGGGGATCAATCCCATTTCCTTCCCCAATCTGCACCTGTCCGTGACCACGGAGGATTCCAAGGCGATCAACGACATTGCAGAGCCCAAAGTGATCATCAGCGCCTCGGGCATGTGCGATGCCGGACGTATCAAGCATCATCTCAAATATAACCTCTGGCGCGCGGATTCCACGATCCTGATCGTGGGATTTCAGGCCATGGGATCTCCGGGAAGAAAGATTTTGGACGGCGCCAAGGAGATCAAGCTCTTTGGAGAAGATGTGGCTGTCAGAGCCAGGATCGCTCAGCTCCCGGGACTGTCGGGACATGCGGACAGGCTGGGACTTCTGGAGTGGATCGAGGCATTCAAAAAGAAGCCCCGCATGATATTTGTCGTGCACGGCGAAGACAAGGTGACAGATGGATTCGTGAAGACGCTGCAGGATGACTGCGGCCTGCGGGCGGAAGCACCTTACAGCGGAACGAGATATGATCTCGCGGCAGGAAAGTTCATCAAAGTGACTACGGGCATACCGATCGCCAAGAGCAGCCAAGGACAGATGGTGTCGGATTCCTTCACCAGACTGAAGACCGCCGGGCGCCGGATCGAGGACTTCATCAATACCTGCCAGGGCTACCCGAACAAGGATCTGGACCGCTTCTCCAAGGAACTGGAGGCGCTGATCGAGAAATACCGCAGATAGTGTTGTATATTTTACCGCAGTTTGCGCGGCGGATAAGAGAAAAGAGGCAGATATGAATCTAATCGCAGCAGTGGACAATAATTGGGCGATCGGCTACAAGGGACAGCTTCTTGTCAGGATCCCGGCCGACCACAGGATGTTCCGGCAGGAGACCCTGGACAAGGTGATCGTCTACGGCAGAAAGACGCTGGAGACCTTCCCGCTGGCCCAGCCCCTGGACAGAAGAGTCAATATCGTCCTGTCCTCAAACCCGGACTACAAAGTCAGAAATGCGACGGTGGTCCACAGCATTGACGAGCTTCTCGCGGAACTGGAGAAGTATCCGTCTGAGGACATCTATATCATCGGCGGCGAGAGTGTCTACCGGCAGATGCTGCCTTACTGCGACACCGCCCATATCACGAAGGTCGATTACAGCTATCACGCGGACGCCTTTTTCCCGAACCTGGACGAGGATCCGGACTGGGAGATCACGGCAGACAGTGACGAGCAGACCTATTTTGATATAGCGTATACATTTTTGAGATACGAGAGGAAGAGATAATGGCAGAGCAATATGATGTGATCATTGTGGGGGCAGGCCCGGGCGGCATTTTCTGCGCCTATGAGCTCAAGGAAAAGAATCCGCAGATCAGGGTCCTGCTGCTGGAAAAGGGGCATTCCATTGAGAGAAGGCACTGCCCCAAGAGAAAGACCAAGAAGTGCAATAACTGCAAGCCCTGCGCGATCACGACGGGCTTTGCCGGTGCGGGCGCGTTTTCGGACGGCAAGCTGTCCCTCTCCCCGGATGTGGGCGGGACCCTGCCGGACATCCTTGGCTATGAGAAAGCCAGGGAACTCATCGAAAGGTCCGACGGCGTCTACCTGAAGTTCGGCGCGGACACAAATGTGTACGGCGTGGGCAAGGAGAAGGAGATCCGGGAGATCCGCGCCAAAGCGATCGGCGCAAATCTCAAGCTGGTGGAATGTCCCATCCGCCATCTGGGCACGGAAAAAGGATATGAGATCTATCAAAAGCTCCAGAAGCACCTCGAGGAGGTGGGCGTCGAAATGCGCTTTGACGATCCTGTCAGGCAGATCCTCATAGAGGACGGCCGCGCGGTCGGCGTGCAGACAGAGAAAGACGAGGAATTCTATGCCCCGCGGATCGTTGTGGCTGTGGGCCGGGACGGCGCGGACTGGCTCAGCGGCCAGTGCGAGAAGCTGGGCATTGACTCCCGTGCCGGCACGGTCGACATAGGCGTTCGTGTGGAAGTGCGGGATGAGATCATGCAGTTCCTCAACGAGAACCTCTATGAGGCCAAGCTGATCTACTACACGCCCACCTTTGACGACAAGGTGCGCACCTTCTGCACCAATCCCTCGGGAGAAGTGGCGACGGAGTATTACGACGACAATCTGGCGGTGGTCAACGGCCACGCATACAAGAGTCAGAAGTATAAGACGAACAACACGAACTTTGCGCTGCTCGTCTCCAAGAATTTTACCAAGCCCTTCCGGACGCCCATCGAATACGGCAAGAAGATCGCCCAGCTCTCCAACATGCTCTGCGGGAACCGCATCATGGTGCAGACTTTCGGCGACTTCAGAAGAGGGCGCAGATCGACGGAAGACCGCATGTGCCGCAACAACCTGATCCCGACGCTCAAGGACGCCGTGCCCGGCGACCTCTCGCTGGTCCTGCCCCACAGGATCATGGTGGACCTGGAGGAGATGATCTTCGCGCTCGATAAGGTGACGCCCGGCATCGCCTCGGACGAGACGCTCCTTTACGGTGTCGAAGTAAAATTCTATTCCAACAGAGTCGTCGTCAACAATGAGTTCGAGACGAGCGTCAAGGGACTCTATGCCATCGGAGACGGCGCCGGCATCACCCGCGGCCTGCAGCAGGCGTCGGCGAACGGCCTGTACGTGGCGGACTGCATATTGCAGAAGGGCGAGTAACCAAGAGAAACGGGCGGGAAAGGGATCCCGCTTACCGATTACGGAAAGGACATCGTAACAATGTCAAAATACAGAAAAAGGACAGCGCTGCTGGTCCTTCTCCTTATTTGCGCCCTCTTTGCGTCCGGCTGCGGAAGACGGCTGGTGATGACCAGAGGCTATAAGGAGGATGAACTGTTCCGCGTCGGCAACACGCAGTGCAGGCTGCCGGAGTACAATGTATTTCTGCTCAATCTTCAGAAACAATGTGAGCGGACCTTCGGGCACGACGTGTGGGAGGGCCCGAAAGGCGCGGAACTGAAGGAGGCGGTCTTCCAGAGAGCGCTGTCTGAGGTCTCGCGGCTCAAAGTCATGCTGCTCCTCGCCGTTCAGGACAATATCATGCTGACCGATGCGGAGGAGAACGTCGCAGATGAAGCGGAGATGGAGTATTACGAGAGCATCTCCGAGGCCGAGAGAGAATATCTGGGGATCAGCGAGGAGGCCCTGCGCGTCCTGTTTGTGCAATATGCCCTGGCACAGAAAGTATACAACAGCGCGGGCACTTCCTTCGAAGAGCGATATGACAGCTTCTGCACCACGCTGGACTACGATCTCAACGAGCCGCTTTGGAATACGGTGAAGCTGGCTGAGATCGAGGACCTGGCGGACACGCCGGGCTTTACGGATGTATATACCAAATATTTCGGGTCGGCTTCTCTGGGCGCGCAAGAGCCGGAGGAAGAGGCGGAGACGACCGTGAAGTAAATGGAAAAATTATAAACATTTTCGAAAATTGTTAGCACTCATGCCAAATGAGTGCTAATTTTTGTTGACTTTTTCCTTCACTGAGACTAAACTCTTCGGTAGGCATAAGAGAGAATGCAGTGAGTTTCGAGTGGGCTCCTGCACATGAATATGTTAATAGATCATAGATTTTACATGCATAAAGGAGAAATAGAAATGGCAGAAAAAGGATCCTTATCCATTAACAGCGAGAACATGTTCCCGATCATCAAGAAGTGGCTCTACAGTGACCATGATATCTTCTACAGAGAGATGATCTCCAACGGATGCGACGCCATCACGAAGCTCAAGAAGCTCGACATGATGGGTGATTTCCAGCTCCCGGACGACTACAAGGCGAGGATCGACGTCGTTGTCAGCCCCCAGGACAAGACGATCAGTATCTCCGACAACGGCATCGGCATGACGGCCGATGAGGTCAAGGAGTACATCAACAACATCGCTTTCTCGGGCGCAGAGGCTTTCCTCGAGAAATACAAGGACAAGGCGACAGATGACCAGATCATCGGCCACTTCGGACTGGGCTTCTACAGCGCGTTCATGGTCGCTGAGAAAGTTACGATCGATACACTTTCCTATCAGGAGGGCGCAGAGCCGGTCTACTGGGAGTGCGACGGCAGCAGCAGCTATTCGATGGACCGCGGCAGCAG
>CACXGR010000233.1 GCA_902767235.1 uncultured Lachnospiraceae bacterium
AACTTTGTACTGCTTGCCACCTGTTGCGATAATTGCGTACATTCTGGTACCTCCTTCTTAAAAAAACTCGCTGATTGCGGCGGCCCTGACCGGCAGGGCACTTTCCGTGCTGCTGTTCCTGCAGTACCATACAGCGCAGCACATAAAGAGCCTCATCATGCGGCATACTCAATTAACATATCAGAAGGGGCAGGCCCTGTCAAGACTTTTTCTGCCGGCGTGCCAGCTCCCTGGTCACATCTTCCCATGTGATCCCCTTCTGGG
This sequence comes from uncultured Lachnospiraceae bacterium, assembly GCA_902767235.1. Taxonomy (GTDB): domain Bacteria; phylum Bacillota; class Clostridia; order Lachnospirales; family Lachnospiraceae; genus CAG-791. The sequence goes on from CACXGR010000233.1 coordinate 265, forward strand.
CCATGACCACCATCAGATGGTAGAGATAGTCAGAGATCTCGTAGACGATCTCATTGGGGTTGGGATTTTTGGCGGCAATGATGATCTCCGTTCCCTCCTCCCCGAGCTTCTTGAGCATTTTATCGATGCCCTTATCAAACAGATAATTGGTATAGGAGCCTTCCTTGGGGTGTTCGCGCCGCTCCGTGATCGTCTGATAGTCCTTGAGGAGAACTGTCTGCGGATTGAAGGCTTCTTTTCCCTCTTCCGTCAGGACTTCGTTGAAGAAACAGGAATGGCTCCCGGTGTGACAGGCCGCTCCGACCTGGTCCACCCGCGCCAGCAGCGTATCCATGTCGCAGTCAGCCGTCAGGGAATGCACATACTGGAAGTGTCCGCTGGTAAGACCCTTGACCCAGATCTCCTGCCGGCTCCTGGACCAGTAGGTCATCCTGCCCGTGGCGATGGTCATATTGTAGGCCTCTTCATTCATATAGGCGACCATGAGGACCTGGTCCGTAGATGCTTCCTGCACCACGACCGGAAGCAGTCCGTCCGGCCCGAGCTTGAATTCACTCCACGCGTGCGCGGCCTCCCGGATCTTTACCGGGATCCCGGCTGAGATCAGCTTATTTCTGACCTTCTGAAGCTTGCCGATCCGCTTATTCACGCCGCATCCTGTCACGCCGTGGATCCCCGCAGGTGTCAGAGATCTCATCACACACTCATCTTCGCCGATCTGCATGATGACAGGCAGTTCCGGCCCGCTTTCGTCAAAGCCTTCGAAGGGGCCCCCGCCCACATAGAATAAAGCAGATATATGGCCTTCCAAAAGTGCTCTGTTCTCCCGGACCTGCGCTTCATCGGAAAAGCAGGCGCCGATCTTGTCGCTTCCGAATTTGGCCGCTACTTCCCCTGCCAGCGACGCGTTCTCCCTTCGGGAGAGATTCAGGCATGCCATGCCGCATCCTGCGTAGAGGAATTTTTTGACATCTTCCATGCGGCGGATCCTTCCCGCTGCGATCACCGGGATCCGGACGGATGCGCAGATCTGACGGATGATATCGTTGTGTGCCTCCTGTTCGGCATCCGTGTCGGACAGGTCGAAGATCATGAGCGCGTCGGTGAATCCGTTGTCATACTGCATAGCCAATGCCGCGGGGTCCCCGTCGATCTCACTCCGGTCCGACAGGCTCCTGACGGCTTTGCCGTTTAGCAGGTATATGGCAGGTATCAGCTGTTTGTATTGTTTATCCATTGTTTTCCTCGGTTATCCTAAGTTTGCTCTTTGGCCGGAACACGCCGGCATTCTTCCTGCGGATCGCGTTTACAGGCTGCCCTTTGTGCTCAGGACATCCGTGATCCGGTTTTCTTTCTGTGTCGCCATGTCAAGCGCTTTGGAGAAGCATTTGAACATCCCCTCAATGATGTGGTGTGCATTCGTGCCGGACAGGATCCGGAAGTGGAGATTCATTGCCGCGCTGTAGGAGACCGAATAGAAAAACTCCCGCACGAGCTCCGTATCGAAGCCGCCGACCATAGGCGCAGTGAACGGCGCGCCCTCCATGACAAAATAGGGCCTGCCGCAGAGGTCCACGGCGCACAGGATCAGCGCCTCATCCATAGGAAGAACGAAAAATCCGTATCTGCGGATCCCCTTTTTGTCTCCGACCGCCTCTTTGATCGCGCTGCCCAGCACGATGCCGGTATCTTCCACGGTGTGGTGCCCGTCCACATGCAGGTCTCCCTTCGCTTTGAGCGACATATCAAAAAGGCCATGCCTGGTAAAGGCGTCCATCATATGGTCAAAGAATCCGATCCCGGTGGAGATCTCCGCTTTTCCTCTTCCGTCCAGGTTCAGGGACATGGTGATATCGGTCTCCCCTGTCCTTCTGTGAATATTCGCGATCCTCTTCTCCATAGTCACTCCTCTCCTTCAAACCGCACCGCGATGGAATTGGCGTGTGCCGTCAGCCCTTCGCTCAGCGCGAAACGCTCGATGTCCTTGTGAACAGCTCTCAGCGCCTGCTTGGAATAAGAAATTATGCTGCTTTTTTTGATAAAATCGTCCACGCCCAGCGGGGAGAAAAATCTGGCCGTACCGTTTGTGGGAAGAATGTGGTTGGGTCCGGCAAAATAGTCCCCCAGAGGCTCGGAGGAATAACTGCCCAAAAAGATCGCGCCGGCATTGCGTATTTTGGTCATCACCTCATAGGGATCCGACGTGATGATCTCCAGGTGCTCCGAGGCGATCGTATTGGCCGCTTCCACCAGGTCATCCATGGTGTCACCGATAAAGATATATCCGTAGTCATCCAGGGACTTGCGGATGATCTCCGCCCTGGAAAGCGTATTCAGAAAGCCGTCGATCTCCTCAGAGACCGCTGCCGCCAGCTCAGCATCCGTGGTGAGCAGGATCGCGCTGGCCATGGGATCGTGCTCCGCCTGGGAGAGAAGGTCCGCCGCCACGAATCTCGGATTGGCTGTGCTGTCCGCGATCACAAGGATCTCACTGGGGCCGGCCACCGAGTCGATGCCGGTCACGCCGAAGCACGCCTTCTTGGCCAGGGCGACAAAAATATTGCCGGGACCTGTGATCTTGTCGACCTTGGGGATCGTCTGTGTGCCGTAGGCCATTGCCGCGATGGCCTGCGCGCCGCCGACCTTGTAGATCTCATCCGCGCCGGCGATGTCCGCCGCCACGACTGTGCCGGCCGCCGCCTTTTTGTCAGGTCCGGGCGGCGTGCACATGACGATCCTTTCGACGCCCGCTACCTTGGCGGGGACAATGTTCATCAGCACGCTGGAAGGATAGACTGCTCTTCCGCCGGGCACATAGCATCCCGACACCTGGATGGGCGTGATCTTCTGCCCCAGGATGACGCCGTCTTCACCGGTCGTGATCCAGCTCGTGCGTTTCTGCTTCTCGTGATAGATGCGGATATTCTCCGCCGCTTTTTTCATCACTTCAATGAGCGCGGGGTCCAGAGCCGCGTAAGCTTCCTCGATCTCCTGCGCCGAGACGCGAAGCGTTTCCGTCGTCAGATCACAGCGGTCGAATTTCTTTGCATAGGTAATCAGAGCCTGGTCGCCCTTCTCCCTCACCTGGGCGATGATATCCTGCACCGTCTTTTCGTATTCGCCAAAGCCCGATGCCCCGCGTCCGATCAGTTTCTCCAGCGCCTTTGCCTTTGTTTTTTCGTCAAGTCTCACTGTCCTCATCTGTATTCTCCTTTACTCCAGGCAGTCTCTCACATTTGCGATCATCTCCCGGATCCGGCGCGTTTTCATCTGCATGGACACCTGGTTCACGATCATTCTGGCAGAAATGGGACACACCTCCTCCAGGACCTCAAGTCCGTTCTCTCTGAGGGTGGAACCGGTCTCCACGATATCGACGATCACATCTCCCAGCTCCACGATGGGGCCCAGTTCCACTGAACCGTTGAGCTTAATGATGTCTACCGTCTGATGTTTCCGGTTGTAAAAATACTCCCTTGCAATGTTGGGATATTTGGAGGTGACCCGGATCATCTCATGGTGTCTGAGAAGTTCCCCGGCGCGGGCAGGTCCGCATACGCACATGCGGCATTTTCCGAATCCCAGATCCAGGACTTCGTATACTCTGCGGTTCTCCTCCATGATGATATCCGATCCGACGACGCCGATATCCGCCGCGCCGTACTCCACATAGGTCGGCACGTCCGGCCCTTTGGCCAGAAAGAATCGCAGCTTCTGTTCTTCATTGACAAAGATCAGTTTTCTGGATCCCTTTTCCTTCAGTTCATCGCAGTGATATCCGGCTCTCTCGAGAAGCTGCATCGTACTGCCGGCAAGGCGCCCTTTGGTGAGGGCGATCGTAATGTAATCGTTCACTGTGTCCTCCGTTCCTTTCGTCCCTGCGCCTGCAGTCAGTCTTCCTGCGGCAGCAGGACCGTCCTGACGCCGGCCATGCGGCTCATACGGGCCGTTTTGAGGGCGTCCCGATAATTATCTGCATTGTAATATATCTTTTGAATAACGGGCTCCTGGACGTTTATGAGATGCTGTCTGCGCATCGCTTCCATCAGCGGATCGATGGAGATCATACAGCCGATGGCCGGCGCTTTTTTGCCGAAAAAGCGCAGCAGCTGGTCATATCTTCCGCCTGAGGCGATCGGTTCTCCGGTCCCGTATGTATATCCTTTGAAGATGATGCCCGTATAGTAATGATACTTGCTCAGAAGCGAGAGGTCAAAGCTCATGTGACGGGACAGGCCGTATGCATCGACTACGTTCCATACTTCGATCAGGCGCTTTACCGCGTCCAGGGCGCGCCGGTTGGGCGCAGTCTCCGCTGCCTTTTCCAGATCCTCCGCCGTCTCCATGAAATCCCTGATCCGAAGGAAAAGGTCCCGGTCGGCCTTGCCGTACCCCTCGCTCTTGAGAAGATCTTCCGCGGCGAAATAGTTCTTGCCGGAGATCTCGTCCCTGAGCGACATTTCCAGAGCGGCGTCCATGCCCAGATGGTCGCAGATCCCTTTGAAGTACTCCACATTTCCGACACTGATCTGAAAGTCCGTCAGTCCAGCCGCAAGAAGGCTCTCCGTCAGCATGGCGATCATCTCTCCGTCCGCCTGCGCGCTGCCGTCATTCATCAGCTCCGCGCCCATCTGGGTCGTCTCCTTGAGCTTTCCCTGCAGGTCGGAGGTATTGGAGAAGGCGCTGCCCTGATAGCAGAATCGGATCGGCCGCTTCTCATCCATGAAGTATTTGGCCGCACATCTCGCCACAGACGGCGTAAAGTCCGGACGAAGGACCAGCGTGCTTCCCTCCTTGTCAAAAAACTTGTACAGTTCCTTTGAGGAGGTGGTCCCGATCTCATTGGAGAACACATCGAAGTACTCAAAAGAGGGCGTCTGCAGGTCTTCATAGCCGTACAGCCGGATCACCGAGGCGATCTTCTCGATCGTATTCTGTTTGGCAGTATATTCTATTCCATAGCAGTCCCTTACTCCCTCGGGTGTGTGAAGCAGATCCTGTGCTTTTCTGTTGGCGTAATTCATGCGCTTTTCCTCGCTTTAATATATTGCAGTGCTAACATATTAGCACGTGAAATCATTGGAAGTATACAGTAATATCCGCGGCGTGTCAAATCAGTCCCTGTCGCTTTCCCTCTCCGCCAGGTCTCTGTTGATCATCTCCAGATAAGGGACGAGCACGCCGGGCTTTTTGGGGAGGACCCAGTTCATGTCCAGTTCATCCATCCGAAAGCTCTTCCTGCCGCCCGCCTGCGCCCGCTCCCAAAAGGGCAGAAAATGCCGCAGGGGGAGATAATAATAGAAATCCTCCAGTGTATAGCTGATCAGGAAGAAAGCGAGCCCTTCCTGCTCCTCAAATGCTTTCATGAATTCCACCTGATGGGGATGGATATTCTGAAGTGCAAATGTCTTCTGTCTGCACTCCTTGGCGTCGAAACAAACCGGGATCCCCTGGATCACGCCGATATAGTCCACCGTGCTCTTCTGTTCAAAATAGGCCAGTGTGATGTGCCGGTTTTCGCTGTCGATCTTCATCGGCGTGATCGGCGTCGGTACCTTTTGGATCAGGGCCAGCTTCTGCTCTTTATACTTTTCATTCGTGCGGTTGATCTCCTCCTCGAACAGCGAGCCCCGGAGCCCCCGCGATTTCCATGTCGCCATGTATGCCCCTCTCCTTATGCGCCGACTCTCTCCACGATCCGTCTGTAGAGAGCCGGCGGGTCACAGAGGATCACTCTGCCGGAAAGTTCTTCAAAAGCATCCCCCATATCAGGGAATTCGATTCTGCTGCACCATAGCATCTGTCCGCGCAGTCCGTATTCATCCCTCAGCCTGCGGTTGACCGCCGGGTCTCCGTACTTGGGATCTCCCAGGATCGGATGTCCTATGGAAGAGAGGTGGCTCCGGATCTGGTGGGTCCTGCCCGTGATCAGCTCCATCTCCAGAAGCGAGAAGCGCTCTCCGGTCTTCAGCGCGCGGTAAGTGGTTCTGGTATAGGCGCCTCTTTCCTGTCCGGCGCCGTCCTTTAGCGCCCGGCCGCCGCGAGGCGCCCGGACAAAACTGACCGTATTGGTCACCTTGTCTTTTTTCAGGTAGCCCTCGATCTCGCCGCTCTCTCGGACTGATCCCAGAACGGCTGCCTGATAATACTTGCGGACCGTTCTTTCCCGCAGCATCTTCGTCAGCATTCTTGCGCCCGCCAGCGTCTTGGCGCACAGAAGGATCCCGCCGGTGTTTCTGTCCAGCCGGCTGCACACGGAGGGGCGGAACTCCTTCACACAGGACATATCGGTCTTTCCCTCGTTTAAGAGATAGCCCACCAGCCACTCGTTCATGGACCGGTCCGTATCCGAAGCTTTCTGTGACAAGATTCCCACCGGCTTTTTCACGGCGAGTATGTGTTCGTCTTCATACAGGATACCGGACCTGCCGATCCGGCCGTTCAGCTCTCTGTACGCCTCGAGGTACCCGTCTTCCTCATCCTTGTGTTCCCCAGGCGCCGCGCCGGCCGTTTTTCCGCCGAACTTTTCGTAGGTCTCGTCAGACAGAAAAAGCGTCACCAGATCACCTTCCTGAAGAAGCTCACTGCCGGACGCTTTTTTTCCATTGAGTGTGATATTCTTTTTTCTGAGCATTTTGTAGATAAAGGAGGACGGAGCGTCCGGAAGTTTGCGCTGCAGATATTTGTTGAAGCGCTGATCCCTCTCCGTCCTGTCCACTGTCAGTGTCTGCATGCAAGTCCTTTCTCAGAGAGATATGGATTCCAGAAGATCCATCACTCCCTGCACGCTCTTGCGTTCCCGGCTGTCCTGCAGCTGATTGAGCTCGTCGAGCCGCTGCGTGTAGTTGTCAAGGCTCCGGAATATTTTGACCGTGTATCCCTTGAAGCCGTCGTTTTCCAGCATCGTGCGGATATGCATCTCGCCGGCCTTGGCGTCGCACTTGCTGTCCTCTGTAAAGGCGCAGACCGATTTTCCGGCGCACACAACGTGACTGATCGAAAAATTCTTGTCATAACTCGTCATAAAGAGGTCATACCTGCCTGTCAGGCTGCCCACGTGGAGTGAAATGATCTCCATCGCTTTCTGCGAGCAGTATCCCGCCTTGCAGAACATGACCAGGTCTACGACGCATTTGCCGACGCCGATGCAGCTGAGCGCCGCGATGATCGTGAAGATATTCTTATTGGTCTTGAAATACCACTGTGCGCCGAAGTACATTCCCAGCACCGCTGCCAGGAGTACAACAGAGAGAAAAGCCAGCAGCTTTCTTCGTTTTCTTATATATCCGTACGTTCCTTTTTTGCCGATCATAGCGTGCTCCACACAATGAAACAAGGCATCTTCCCGCAGATCGAAAAGATGCCCATTGAATATCATCTCAGATTAATCCTGAACCATATCCGTATTCACATATTCGGAGTCATCCTCTCCTTCTTCCTGTTCCTCCGTAACATCTTCCACTTCCTGCATCAGATCATCCTCTTCTGCATCCTGGGGAAGGAGCTCCATGCGGTTCTGATGGACCGTGTCGATGTAGTCGCTCATCTCCGCGTGGAAACCGGAATAGATGGAAGTGAGGTTGTTGCGCGCGCTGGTCGTGCTCTCCTCGATCCTGGCGAGCATTTCCTCCATGTACTGAGCAGCGGAAGTCCTGTAAGAATTGGCCTCGCTGATCGCCTTGTCAAGAATATCCTGTCCCTGCTGGGTGGCCATGCGGACGATCTCCTGCGCCTGAGCATATGCCTGCTGCATGATCTCATGCTCGTTCACAAGCTCATTGGTATGAACGGTCGCCTCGTTGATCATTTCCTCCGCTTTTCTCTTGGCATCTTCCAGGATGGCGTCCTTATTGTTGATGATGCGCTGATAATGCTTGATCTCGTCAGGCGTCCTGGCTCTGAGCTCCTCAAGGAGCGCATCGAGTTCTTCCTTGTCGACGATGATATTGGTCTTGGAAAAAGTCTGATACCTGCAGGAATCGATATAATCCTCGATCTGATCGATCTGCTGCTCAATTTTGCTGCTCATATTCTCAAATCCTCCTTATTTGTGGCCTGATCTTTATTTTGCCTGATCCGGCTGTCCCGATCTGTCAGGGCAGCTGCAAAGCTTCTCAGGAATAGAACTCGGGATGCATGACTCTCATCTTCCCGATCACTTCCTCTTCGATGCTCTTGGGGACGCACAGAGAGATATCTCCGCCGAAGGATGCGATCTCCTTTACGACAGAGGAACTCAGATATGCGTATTCCATGCTGCTCGTGATAAAGATCGTGTCGAGCCAGCCGTCGGAGATCGTGCGGTTGGCGTGGGCGATCTGAAGTTCATACTCGAAATCGGTGACTGCGCGCAGGCCGCGGACGGCGATGTGACAGTCGATCTCCTTCGCATAATCCATCAGAAGGCCGTAGTATGAATCCACTCGCACATTTGTAATATTTTCCGACACTTTTCGTAACATTTTAACACGTTCATCCACAGAAAACAATGGAGTTTTCGCTTTATTGTCCAAAACGCAGACCGTCAGATCATCGAACATTTCCGCCGCTCTTTTGATGATGTCGATATGGCCGTAGGTCACCGGGTCAAAGCTGCCCGGATAGATCGCATGCTTCATACTTTATTATGTCCTCCCTGTTGTCTGTTCGCTCTTCATTTTCCTTCGGATAAACAGATGCCGGTTTGCTCTGTAGTCCTTTTCTCTTACGAGCTGCAGTCCGATCTGCGGCAGATAAGAGAAATCTGTATCCAAAGAGGATTCCACAATGATCAGCGTGTTGTCCGTGACATACTTCGCAGCCGCCAGCGCATTCAGAATATCGTGGACCGTCTGCGACTCATAGGGCGGATCCACATAAACCAGGTCCGCTTCCTTCTCATGGATGTGGGAAAGAGCGCTGAGCACGTCCTGCTTGAGCAGCACTCCCTCGTCTTCAAAGTGTGTCGTGTGAAGATTCTTCTGTATGCACGCGCACGCTTCCCGTCCGTTCTCAACAAAATATACCCGCTTTGCCCCTCTGCTCAGCGCCTCAATGCCGATGGCACCGCTGCCTGCGCACAGATCCAGGAAAACGGATCCGGGCACATCCGCCTGGATGATATTGAACAGGGTCTCTTTGATGATGTCCTGGGTCGGTCTGGTGTTCAGACCGCCCGGCGCGACGAGCTTCAGTCTCCTGGCTGTGCCTGCTATTACTCTCATTGTCACCTCTTTGTTCTTGTGTTAGCCATAAATAAAGTGTATACAATCTTCCCGTTTTTGTCCATTAAAAACGTTTTGTTCCCTTGCCGTTTCTCTGGGATGTCCGCATTTTGGACAGGTCGATCTCTGCATCTCTGTATTGAAGAGGTTCCGTCTCCTTCTCCCTGATTATGAGCGCTTTCTCGACCAGATCATCCTTGCCCAGCTTCATTCCCTGCATGCCGGCAGCTGTCTTCTTCATCTCGGAGATCTGCTCCAGCGGGAACTTGAGCACAAATCCGTTTCTGCTGATCAGGATCGCGTATTTCTGATCCGTGATGATCCCCGCATAAATGAGCTTGTCGCCCTCTCCCAGCTTGGTGGCGTTCACGGTCTTAAGGCGGGTCTCAAACTCTCCTCCGCTGACTATTTTGACCAATCCGTTCTCTGTCACGAACAGTAAGCGGTACAGATTCAGATCAGACTGGCTGCATGCCAGGATGATCTCCTCTCTGGAGGAATCGTAATTGCCGATATTGTCGATGGGGATGCCCTTATCTCTGAGTTTTCCCATGGGAAGATCGGAGACTTTTACTGTATGCAGCACGCCTTCCTGCGTAAAGAGGCAGATCCTTCCGCTGCTGCGGCAGGTAAAGTAATACTTGTAGGACGACTCCACCGCTTCCTTGTTCCTGGTATAGACAGACGTCTCCATTGTCTTGGCGTATCCGAACCGGTCCATGGCAAAGATGAGATCCCTGTCCTCGTCGTCCTCCTTGATGACGATCTGGGCAGCATCCGCCTGTATGATCCCGGTGCGCCTTGGCCGCTCATACTTATCCCGGAGCGCCGTCAGCTCGGCGCGGAGCACTCTTGTCATGGAATCGCGCTCCTCCAGGATGTCTTCGTAGCGGTAAATGTTCGCAACGGTCTCTTCGTGGTCCTTTAAGAGCGCTTCGATCTCCAGACCGATCAGTTTATAGAGACGCATATCCAGGATCGCATCGGCCTGGGCCTCCGTAAATGCCAGCTGAGTCGCCATGATCTCGGATTCCTCGGAGCGGAAGGTGATCCCGCCCGTCTCGCCGTTTACCAGGCAGTTCTTGACGGTCTTGCGGTCTTTGGCGCCGCGAAGGATCTCAATGATCAGGTCGATCACATTCACCGCCTTGATCAGGCCTTCCTGTATCTCTCTCTTTTTCCGTTCCTTCTCCAGAAGGTTCTCGTACTTGCGGGTCGTCGTCTGGTAGAGGAAGTCGTTGTTTGCTTTGAGTATTTCCCTAAGGCCCAGGGTCTCGGGACGGCCGTCATGGATGGCCAGCATGTTGACGCCGAAAGTGTCCTCCAGCCTTGTCTTCTTATAGAGGAGGTTCTTGAAATTTTCCACGTCCGCATCTTTGCGAAGCTCGATGACGATGCGGATCCCTTCCTTGTCGGACTGGTTTGTGATATCGATGATGTCGGACGTGATCTTCTTTTCGGAGAGCGCCGCGACATCCGACAGGAATTTGCCGATGCCGGAGCCGATCATGGTATAGGGGATCTCCGTGACGACCAGATTGATATGACCTGCCCTGCCTTTTTCCACCTCTGTGCGGCCTCTGAGCCTGATCTTTCCGGCTCCCGTCTCATAGATCCCGGGCAGGTCATCCCTGTTGACGACGATGCCGCCCGTCGGAAAATCAGGCCCTTTGACATAGCGCATGAGATCGGTGCTGGTAAGCTCCGGGTTTTCCATGAGCGCGATCTGGGCGTCGATCACTTCCGCCAGGTTGTGCGGCGGCGTGCTGGTGGCCATGCCTACGGCGATGCCCTCGGAACCGTTGATCAGAAAATTCGGTATTTTGACCGGAAGGACCGACGGCTCCTTCTCGTTCTCGTCAAAGTTGGGGATAAAGTCCACCACGTCCTTGTCCAGGTCCGCCAGAAAGGCCTCCTGGGTGACTTCCTGAAGCCTTGCCTCGGTATATCGCATGGCAGCGGCTCCGTCTCCCTCGATATTGCCGAAGTTCCCGTGTCCGTTAATAAGAGGCAGTCCCTTCTTGAAATCCTGCGCCATGACGACCAGTGCGTCGTAGATCGAGCTGTCGCCGTGGGGATGATATTTACCCATCGTATCGCCCACGATACGGGCACTCTTTCTGAAGGGCTTATCGTAGCGGATCCCCAGCTCGTGCATATCGTAGAGCGTTCTTCTCTGCACGGGCTTTAACCCGTCTCTGACATCGGGCAGCGCTCTGGCGACAATGACGCTCATCGCGTAATCAATATAAGATTTCTGCATCAGCTCGGAGTATTCCGTCTTCAGGATCTGCTCCCGGGGAGTCTGCGCAAATGTGTCCTCCGCAGGCTTTTTTCCTTTTCTGCTGTTCCTGTTCTGATCGTCTTTAGGCATATATATTCTCGTTTCTCCGTTTTTGTAGATTTAGACCGGCGCCGTCTCTCTGAAGCTTCTCTCAGACGTCGAGCTCCGCATCCGCTGCGTGATCGTGGATGAAGCTCTTTCTGGGCGGCACTTCGCTTCCCATCAGCAGCTCCGTGATCTCGGAGGCATGGATGGCGTCCTCGATCTGCACCTGGCGCATGTAGCGTCTCTTCGGGTCGAGGGTCGTCTCCCAGAGCTGCTCGGGATCCATCTCTCCCAGTCCCTTGTACCGCTGCAGCGTGAAGTCGCCGCTGTGTGTCTTTCTGTATTTGGTCAGCGCATAGTCATCGTAGAGGTACTCTCCCTCTCCGCCGCGCTTGGGCACCACTTTGTAGAGCGGCGGCATGGCGACATAGACATGTCCCTCATAGATCAGCTCCGGCATAAAGCGGTAAAACAGCGTCAGCAGCAGCGTAGATATGTGCGCGCCGTCGACATCGGCATCCGCCATGATCACGATCTTGTCGTAGCGGAGCTTCGTGATGTCGAAGTCATTGCCGTACCCCTCCGAAAAGCCGCAGCCGAAGGCATTGATCATCGTCTTGATCTCCGCATTGGCAAGGATCTTATCAATACTAGCCTTCTCCACATTGAGGATCTTGCCTCTTATAGGAAGGATCGCCTGGTACATCCTGTCCCTGGCCATCTTGGCGCTGCCGCCCGCCGAATCGCCCTCGACGATGAAGATCTCGCACCGGGAGGCATCCCTGCTGGTGCAGTTGGCCAGCTTTCCGTTGGAGTCAAAGGAAAACTTCTGCTTGACCAGCATGTTGGTCTTGGCCTTTTCCTCGGTCTTGCGGATCTTCGCTGCTTTTTCGGCACAGCCGATCACATTTTTCAGAGTCTCCAGATTTCTGTCAAAATAGCGCACGATCTCGTCGCTCGTCACCTGGGACACTGCCTTGGCCGCATCCTGGTTGTCCAGCTTGGTCTTGGTCTGGCCCTCGAATCGGGGATCCGGGTGTTTGATGGAGATGACGGCCGTCATGCCGTTTCGGATGTCCGCGCCGGTAAAGTTCTGGTCCTTTTCTTTGAGGATGTTCATCTGCCGCGCATAGGTGTTGATCACCTGCGTGAAAACCGTCTTAAACCCCGTCAGATGCGTGCCGCCCTCGGCATTGTAGATGTTGTTGCAGAATCCCAGCACGTTTTCATGGAATTCATTTACGAACTGGAAAGCGGCCTCCACGGTGATCCGGTCGCTCTCGCCCTTGAAGTAGACGATATCCGTGACCGCCTCCTTGCTCTTGTTGAGCGCGCGAATAAACCCGACAATGCCGTCGGGCTCGTGGAATGTGATCTCTTCTTCGGGATCCTTTCTGCGGTCCGTGTAGAGGATCGTGAGTTCCGGGTTGAGGTAGGCCGTCTCGTGCATGCGGCTCTT
>CACXGR010000234.1 GCA_902767235.1 uncultured Lachnospiraceae bacterium
AAGCTTCTCGGCATCGTAAGGAAGGAGCAGTCCCGCCATATCCTTGATGCAGAGGGAATCCGCGCCCATCTCCTCGATCTCGCGGGCAATATTCATCCAGTAATCTTCTGTATAGGCGTCGCCCAGCGTATAGGAAAGTGCGATCTGGGCGTGTCCGCCTTCCTTCTTGGTCGCCTTCACGGAGGTCTCAAGGTTTCTGAGGTCGTTGAGGCAGTCGAAGATACGAATCCTGTCGATGCCGTTTGCGATGGACTTCTGGACAAAGTACTCCACTACGTCATCACTGTAGTGGCTGTAGCCGAGAAGGTTCTGACCGCGAAGGAGCATCTGCATGGGTGTCTTCTTAAACTTCTCTTTGAGCTTTCTGAGTCTCTCCCAGGGATCTTCCTTGAGAAAGCGCAGGCAGGAGTCAAATGTGGCGCCGCCCCACATCTCGACCGCTTCATAACCTACCTGATCCATTTTTTCTGCGATGGGGAGCATCACTTCGGTGGGCATTCTGGTCGCGATCAGCGACTGATGGGCGTCACGAAGGACTGTCTCCATAATTCTTACCGGTTTTTTAACCTGTTCTGACATATTTTCCTCCTTAAACAATTCCGAATACGGCCATGAACACACCTGCGACAACCGCCGTTCCGATAACGCCTGCGACATTGGGTCCCATAGCATGCATCAGAAGGAAGTTGGAAGGATCATATTCCGATCCGACTTTCTGGGACACACGCGCGGCCATAGGTACGGCCGAGACGCCGGCAGAGCCGATCAGCGGATTTACCTTGCCGCCTGTGACGATCTTCATGATCTGACCGAACATGACGCCGGCAAATGTGCCGAATGAGAAGGCGATCAGGCCGAGAGCAACGATCTTGAGCGTCGTGACATTGAGGAACGCTTCCGCGCTGGTAGTTGCACCTACCGAAGTACCCAGCAGGATAACAACGATGTACATCATCGCGTTGCTGGCAGTCTCTGTGAGCTGTCTGACCACGCCGCACTCGCGGAAGAGGTTGCCCAGCATCAGCATACCTACAAGAGGTGCCGTTGTGGGAAGGATCATACATACAACGATCGTTGTGACGATCGGGAACAGGATCTTCTCGAGCTTCGAAACAGGACGAAGCTGGCTCATACGGATCCTCTTGTCCTTATCGGAGGTGAAGAGCTTCATGATCGGGGGCTGAATGATCGGCACCAGCGACATATAGGAGTATGCCGCGACTGCGATCGGACCCAGAAGCTCTGTCTGGCCGAGTTTGGAGCAAAGGAAGATGGAAGTCGGTCCGTCCGCGCCTCCGATGATGGAGATCGCCGCCGCCGCTTTTCCGTTGAATCCCAGAGCGATCGCTCCGAAATAGGCGGAAAAGATACCGAACTGCGCTGCAGCGCCCATCAGGAAACTGCTGGGACTTGCGATCAGGGGACCGAAATCCGTCATCGCTCCGACGCCCATAAAGATCAGGGAGGGCAGGATCGCCCATTCGTCGAGCGTAAAGAAATAGTACAAAAGGCCGCCGTTTGCCGTCTCCGTGGGCGCCGCCATAATATCAGGATAGATATTGACCAGCAGCATACCGAAGGAGATCGGAACAAGCAGAAGGGGCTCAAATTCCTTGGCGATGGCAAGGTACATGAAGACAAGAGCCACAACGATCATGAGGTAGTTTCCCCATGTCAGGTTCATAAAAGCGGTCTGGTGTACTAAGTTATCAAGAGTACGTGTAATATATTCCATATAACTTAGACCTCCTTGCAGTCAGACGATCAGTCGATCGTAGCCAGAAGCGTGCCGGACTCTACGGGATCGCCGACGTGGCAGTCGATGGATACGACCGTGCCGTCCTCAGGTGCGACCATGGGGATCTCCATCTTCATCGCTTCAACGATGACAATGGCATCGCCTTTCTTGACTGCCTGGCCTACGGAAGCCTCTACCTTAAAGACCTTGCCTGCTGCGCCGGCTTCTACTCTGTATTTGCCTGTGCCGCCTGCAGGTGCTGCCGCCTTGGGTGCAGGCGCGGCCTTAGGTGCTGCCTTGGGAGCCGCCTTAGGCGCTGCGGGAGCGCTGACTGCGCCGTTCTCGTTCTCTTCCACTGTAACTTCATATGCTGTACCGTTAACAGTAATGATATAGTTCTTCATCTTCCTATCCTCCTGATATTATTTTCTTCTGGCTTTGCGTATGGAACGGACAACAAATCCGTCTGTGCTCTGTCTGCCTTCGAATGCTGCGACCGCTGCCGCTATGACTGCGACCAGCTCCAGATCATCCGCGAGGTCTTCCTCTTCTGCCGCTGCCGGTGCAGGTGCTGCTGCCGGTGCGGGTACCGCTGTTTTCTTCACTGACCTGTTGGAGGCGCCGCCGACGACCTTGCCGAACAGGGCGATCACCAATGCCAGAGTGATCAGTACTGCAAATGTAGTTCCCATACCCAGCAGTGTGTTCATTCCCGCCTGCTGGATCTTCTCCTTCATGCTGTACTCCACGTTTGTGGTAATGCCGGTGACGGCATAGCCGTTATCGGAGCTCTCCATCGTGAACACGACTTCCGCGTCGTGCTTGGAGCCCTTGACCCTTACGACCACCGTCCCCTCTTTTTTGGTGAAGGAACAGGACTTTCCTTCAATATTCTGTATTTCTCCGATATCGACCAGTGCATTCTGCCAGCTGGTAAAGGCAGGGCCGTATACCGGGTCATCCATCTGTGCCTCAGCCTGTCCGTTCTGCAATGCCTCATGCATGCTCATGACGAACTGGCTTGCTGAATCGTACCACTGCTGCCGCTGTTCCTCTGTCAGCTCCACTTCGGAGGGCGCTGCCGAGCCGGCGGAAGAGCCGCAGGCTGCAAGACCGAAAACACAGGTGATAACAAGAAGTGTTGTTATTAACCATTTTTTCATATTTCGTGTCTCCTCTTACTTCGCGCTGTGCTTTTTGGCAGGGAATTCCTCTCTCTTGGTGTAGAGCACTTCCATGGCGCCGATCAGGTATTTGCGAAGATTTTCAGGCTCGATGATCTGATCCACATATCCTCTTGCGGCAGCGCTGTCAATGCTGTTCTGAAGAGCTTCATATTCAGCCGCGGTCTTCGCGACTTCCTCGGCCGTTCCGCCGCACAGTACATGGGCGGCAAGTCTGGAATCCATGATGCCGATCACTGCATCAGGGAAAGCGATCGTAAAGTCGGCGCCTGTGGCTTTGCTGTTCATAACGGCATAAGCACTTCCCACCGCCTTGCCTGTGATCACGTTCACTTTGGGCACATTGGCGCCTGCGAAAGAAGCCGTGAGCTTTCCTGCTGCATCGGCGATCTTCTTCTCTTCGCTCTCAGTTGCGGCGAATCCGCTCACATTGGTCAATGTGATCACCGGGATTTCAAAGGCGTCGCAGAAGCGAACGAAGTCCGCAGCCTTATAGCATCCGCCGGCCGTAAGGACTGTATCATATTTTTCCTTCTCTTCGCCGTTCTCGTCGTATGAAACGCTCCTGTTGGCAACAACGCCGGCGGTGGTGCCGCCCAGCCTGACAAAGCCTGTCACCATCTCAGGCGCATACTCTCTTTTCGTCTCAAAGAAGACGCCGTCATCAGCGATCTCTGTAAGGACCAGAGAAGGATCTGCGCAGCCGGCTGCCACACCGGGGCAGGCGCGGTTCATGTCATCCGCGCAGTCCGTGACTGCTTCGTCCTCATTATTGGAAGGAAGCATGGATACCAGCGCTCTGATCTCGCCGAGGATCTCCTCTTCCGTTCCCACTGCGTCGACACTGCCGCAGGCTGCCTTCACGGAAGCCGCCGCTGTGTCATTCTTGTCTTCCTTGTTGCCGGCAAGGGTATTGGGCGCATTGACAAAAAGCTTTGCGTCCTCTGCCATAAATGCGAAATCCGTCAGAGCGGGGACCAGTGCAAGTCCGCCGCCGCAGTTTCCGAATACGGCGGTGATCTGAGGGATCAGTCCCGATGCCTTTACCTGTCTTGCGTAAATCGTGCCAAACGCGTTGAGTGCGTCCGTTCCTTCCTGCAGGCGAAGTCCCGCTGACTCCACCAGTCCGATCACCGGTGCACCGGTCCGGATCGCAAGATCATAGATAGCTGCGATCTTTTTCGCATGCATCTCACCGATGCTGCCGCCAAGAACAGAGGCGTCCTGGCTGTATACATAGACAAGATTCCCGTCGATCACGCCATAGCCGGTGACTACACCGTCAGAAGGCGTCTGCTCCGGTTTCAGATTGAAATCTGTCGCTCTGGCCGTAACCTTTGCGCCGATCTCAACGAAACTGCTCTCGTCGAGCAGAGCGGTAATTCTCTGTCTCGCTTTTGAAGAACTGCTCATTTTTTTCGACCTCCATAATTAGTTTATCCAATTCAAAACAATTCGAGTATAACATAGGCGTCACAAAATAAATATGTCATTTCTAATTGTTTTTTCTTATTATTAAGCAAAATCTTTCGTATCTTTGTACAAATCTGCCGAATCAGATCTCCAGTCTCCCGTCGACCTCCTGCTCGGCCTGCTCCCGCATCTCCTCCACCTGGTCTGTGTCGGCATTGGGCAGGTCTGCGAGCGAGCTCAGGCCAAAAGATCGGAGGAACTGCTCGGTGGTCCCGAACAGCAGCGGTCTCCCCGGCGCATCCTTTCTTCCGACCTCGCACACAAGATCAAAGCCCACCAGTTTGCTGATGGCAAAATCGCTGTTCACGCCTCTTATGCTCTCTACCTCCGCCCTCGTCACCGGCTGTTTGAAAGCAATGATGGAGAGGGTCTCCATAAGCGTGTCCGTCAGGACCTGTTTCTTGGGGGCCTTTGCTATTTTGACCAGATATTCATACAGTTCCGGCTTGCTGGAGAGCTGGATGCTGTCCTCAAACCAGTTCAGGCATAGACCGCTGTCCTGCGCCCGGTACCGCTCCTTCAGGGCGTCTGCCGCCTCTCTCGCCTCATCCGGCGTGATCTCCAGTGCCTGCGCGATCACGGATATCTCCACGGAGTCGCCCATGGCGAACAGGATCGTCTCTATCGCCGCCATCCTCTTACTCAGTTCCATACCGCCTCCTGTTGTTGTCTCACTCCCGCTGCTGCCCGTCCGAAGGTTTCAGACATACCACTGATATCTCGCCCGGGTTGAATATCCGGATCGGAAGCGTGTGCATGCCCAATCCGCAGGTGAGTACCATGACCCCCTCGCGCCCGTCTTCACCCTTCCCTGTCTGGATAGAATACCGTCCTCCGCTGTATTTGGGGAAAAGGCTGGGTCTGGTCCCCATTACGCCTCCGATCAGAGGCAACCGCATCAGTCCCCCGTGAACATGTCCGCACAGGCACAGGTCCGCTCCCCACTGCACATATTGTTCAAAATAGACCGGAGAATGCGTCAGCAGGACATTATATCTGGATCGGTCCGGCTCCGGGATCAGCTCCCGGATCTTATCCACGCTCAGGGAAGTCTTTTTGAACTTTTTATAGTACTCCATCGGAAGTTCCAGGCCGCAGAGCCGGATCCCGGTGTCGGCATCCGCCGCGGTCTTTGCACCCGGCCCAAGGTCTGCGCCGGAGATATCGCGAAAGCCGTTGCCGATGAAGGAAATACCCGCTTCCTCCAGCGCGCTCTGAAAGATCCGGCCGTATTCGCTGAGCTCATCGTAATGATCGAGCCGGATCTCGTGGTTTCCCCTCACGAACCAGACGGGACAGATCCCGGCGATCCGGCGCGCAAAGGAATAACTGGCCGGCATCCAGCTGCGGTCGTCCTTGTCAAGGCTGCCGCCCGCTTTCTCCATCTTCCTGTAGTGGTCGAAGACATCCGCGGATACAATGAGATCTCCCCCGATCAGGATCAGGTCCGGATTCAGTTCCCGGATCCTCGCGATCAGTTTTTCATTGTCCGCCCCGTAGGATTTTTCGTGCAGATCCGCGATGAACACGATCCTCAGCGGACTGCGGATCCTGGGTGAGCTGACAGCGTACTCCCTCACCACGAACCGGTTGTTGTCGATCACCATGACGATGACAAAAAAGGCGGCCAGGATCAGGATGAACGCGATTATATAACGCATCATTGTCCCTCCAAAATGGTGACGCCCCTGCGTCGGCTGCAATATCCCCAAAAAAAGTCCCCTGATCGAAATCAGGGGACTTTCTGTTCACACATCAGCCGCCAGCATCAGTTGTATTTTCTCTTTCTGGCTGCTTCAGACTTCTTCTTGCGCTTTACGCTAGGCTTTTCGTAATGTTCTCTCTTACGAATTTCCTGCTGGATGCCCGCCTTTGCACAGCTTCTCTTAAAGCGGCGCAGCGCACTGTCCAAAGTCTCATTTTCTTTTAAGATAACACTAGACATTCGTTCTACCCTCCCTTCAGTCCCGTCAGTTTGACTGATTGGGTTTTTTTCTATATGCATTCAAAACATACAATGGAATTATAGCATATAAAGACTTCCTGTCAAGTGCTATTTTTACCCGGCATCCGGCGCTTCGCTTGAAACCGCTTCGTCCTCCGGCTCTTCCGCTTCCTCTGCTTCCGGCGCAGCCTCCGTCACGTCCGGCACTTCCGCTTCCTCTTCTTCCGGCACAGCCTCCGTCACCTCAGGCTCTGCCTCAGCCTCTTCCTCCGGTTCCGGCTTCTCGTTGTAGCCGTAATAGTGCTCCTGCGCGTAGCGGAAACTCTCAATGAGATAGCGCTGGGCGTTCATGGCGACATTGCTGTTGACAGCGGTCAGAAGGAAACCGTGGAAGCAGCCGTGATAGACCCTGAGCGAGACCGGGATCCCCGCCTTTTTCATTCTGGCAAAATACAGGACCGTCTCGTCTTTGACAGGCTCGAGATCGCCCACGATACCGCAGGCCGGAGGCATTCCCTTCAGGTCCTTTTCCCTGCCGGGCGCCGCATAGACCGGGATATCTTCCTCCATGTCCTTCAGATACAGTTCCCATGCGGCCATGTTCTTTTTGCTGTCCCACACCGGCGCATTGTTGTCTCTGGAAGATTCGCTCTCCATCCTGTCATCGAGCATGGGGGAGACCGTCATCTGAAAAGCGACGCGCACATCTCTGACGTCGCGCGCGCGCAGACACACAGCCGCGGCAAGCCCGCCGCCGGCTCCGGATCCGCCGACAAATATCTGGTTTCGGTTGATCCCCAGGTCCTCCGCGTTGTCTCTCATCCACAGAAGCACTTTGTAGCAGTCAGTCAGTGCATGCGGGTAAGCGCCCTCCGTCGACTTCGTATAGTCAGGAAGAACAGCGACACATGATCCGTCTCCGCAGATCAGGTCGACAAGTATGCTCTCCTGCTCCGGCACGCCGTAAGCAAATCCGCCGTCATGCATCCACAAAAGACCGGTCGCACCATCTCCGTCCGAATTCTCGCTTCTTACGACCAGAAGCCGAAGGATGCTGCCGTCCTCTCTGACGATCGCTTTTTCTTCCGCCACCGTATTGATGCTCTTCCACTTTCCCCGGTATTTTCTGATACACTGCCGGTCATACCTGGCAAATGCAGTCGCATTTGAGGCGGTATAGGTCAGTCTCAGCAGGTTTGCAACCGGCCTCAGCTCCGCCCGTATATCTGAATTGCGCACTTTACTCATACTATATCTCCTGAAAATTGAAAGGCTGCCCGCATCGGATCAGTATATCCTCTGCTTTTTGAGAGTGCTCTTCAGAGCGCTCCTCAAGATCTTTCCCCTGATCCCGCCGGGAATACCGGGGATTCCCTTCGCCGAGCCCTTCCGATCTGATGAAGCGTTCTCAGAAGGCTTTTGGGACTGTGCCTTTTCCTTCTGATGCTCTTTTCGGTCAAAGTTTTTCTCCATCAGCATCACCCTGATCGCTGACTTTAAGGGATCTGACCCGCTCAGAACTTTGTACAGCCAATACAGAAACAGGAACCTTCGGGCATTGCCGGACCGTCTGTCAGATCTCATCCCAGTCAACCTCATCATTCTCATCAGCGTGATAGATCCCGATCGCATCATCGTCCTCAAAAGCGTCTTCGTTCCGGACGGCCTGCCCGTTTCCGGCAGCCTGTTCGGCCATTGCGGTGATCGTCTCATCCGATGTTTTTCTCTCCGGCTCCGGTTCCGGAGCCTTCAAAGGCTCAAGGATCATGACCGGCTCCTGCTCCTTCAGATCTTTCTCTGCTCTCATACTCTTCCTGAATCCGGATATTATGCGGTTCCATAAGTCTCTGATCTTCATATAATCCCCTTTTCGACCGGTCATATGGTTCCGGCGCATCCCTGCGGCTCATTTACACTCAGTCTTCGGATGTTTCATTGGAATCGTCGTCTCCTTCGTATTCCAGATCCTCGTCTCCCACATCCTCGTCCTCGTAGTAATCCTCCTGGAAAGCAGCTTCATCCTCTTCTGTCACGGCGGCCGCTTCACTTGTGGCGCCGTCGTCACCAAATCCGCTGTAATCATAATTAAAGACAAAGACTGCACCGCTGCCCATGTCCTCGACATCATCGATCCAGCTGATCGTGTCATTTTCCGCACTGATCTTCAGTCGTCCGGTCCCGTTCTCGTAGAGCGTCTCCTCCTCCGTGACATTGCCGTTCTCATCGACGCTGCCCTTGGTCTTCCGGCAGTCCTTATACTCGATCGTCATCTGCTCTTCGTCAAATTCGCCCTGCATGGTCCAGCGGGTCACAGTCCCGTTTTCTTCTTCATTTGTGATGGTGACCCGGCAGAGCGAGGTGTTCTCCTCCAGCGCTTCAATGAGCATGGACCTTCCGATCGTGGAGGAATCCGTATAAGGTCCCACCCAGTTCATCACAGGGTTCTGGAAGTCGTTCGACTGCGCTTCGTATTCTTGCTGCGTGAGCTCCGGGTCAAAGGCGAATACGCAGTTCTTCCCCGCGTCTTCCTTGTCATCCTGCCAGGTCACTTTGCCCTCCTTGGTGATCTGGAAGGAGCCGGAGCCGTCTTCATAGATAACGGTCTCCTCCGCTTCGCCGTTCTCCGTCAAGCGGATCTCTCCCTTGATCGCATCTTTATACGCGATCTTCAGGTCTTTGTCGATCACACCGTTGATCTCCCAGTACACATAGGGCTGCTCGGGATCGCTTCTGACGACTGTCACGTGGACGCCGTCGATGGCGTCAAGATCTTCCAGCATCAGATAGAACTCTTCGCTCGACTCCTCTTTGTAAGCACCCGCATAAGTCATGACAGGATTCTGGGACGAATACTCCGTGGTCGCCCCTGTATCCGCCTCATCCGCTGCTGCCGTCTCTTCCCCGGTCGATCCCTCAGCGGGCGCCGGATCCGATTTGGTGCCTGCCGCGCCCGTGCTCCCGCATCCGAATGCGGAGAGTGCCACTGCCGCTGCCATCGCTGCTGCAAAGATCCCGTTTATCTTCATATCTTTTTCTCCTTACTGTCAGGGAAGACGCCGCCCCAGGCGGAAGAAATCCCTTTATGATCACTGTTTTTTCTCTTCCTCTGAGACGCTGTTCATGACCCAGTTCATGTCGATCACCGTCTCGCCGCCGTGCCGTTCGATCAGCGCTTTATAGTGTTCACTGATCCCCTTGTACAGATCCCGGGGAAATACCGAGGAAGCAAACGCATTGCCTTCTTTCATCAGTGCGATCCTGTCATGTCCGTTCTGGTCGCGATAATAGCGCAGGTCGTCAAAATCCGCCGTCTTTTGTGATTCCTGCAGTTCGCTTCCGATGTAAACTTTGCAGATCTCAATGACTCTGTCATCCAGACCCGCTTCAAATATGGCGATCTTCTCCTGCAGATCATAGAGACTGCCCACGACCCGGTATGTATATCCTTCCTCATCCGGGCCGGATCCACGCTTGATCCCGATCTCTTCCGTTCCTTCCCTGAAGGCCTCCACTGCCTGTCTCATTGCCTCCTGTCCGGGTGCATAATAGATCATGAACTTGTCGCCCATCTGGTGATAGAGGCAGGGATAGATCACATCGATCGTCTGGCCGCAGGACGGACAGACGGTCCTGAAGAGTTCACCGCTGATCACCTTTTCCCTAAGATCCGGGTCCAGTTCCGTGTTGATCCTGTTCCATATGGTAAATTCATGTTCGCCGCCGCATTTGGGGCATCGTATTTTCTCAATCCGCTTTTCTGACATTCTGTTCTCTCTTCTTAACTGCCGCATTACGGCTGCTCCGTCACCGGTTCAGCCGCTTTCCTTTTCCGCCCGGGCTCTGTGCCCGCAGCCCGTTCAGACCGTGATATGCGAGAAGACCTCGCCGATGCTCTCATGGAATGTGAGATCAGCCCACTCCTCCTGTCCTGTCGCGTCCCTGTTGACGATAATGAGGTAGCCGCCGCTGTAATACCGCACCAGGGACGCCGCCGGATAGACGGTAAGTGACGTTCCGCCAACGATCAGGCAGTCCGCTTTCCGGATCAGCATGTCGGCTCCTTCCCAGGCCCCGACCGGGAGCGATTCGCCGTATAATGTCACGTCAGGGCGGATCATACCTCCGCAGGAGCAGTGCGGGACCGCCTCGCCGCTGTCATAGATATAGTCTTCCGGATATTTTTGACCGCACCGGTCACAGTAATTGCGGAGCGTAGATCCGTGGATCTCATACACCGTCCTGCTGCCCGCTTTCTGGTGAAGGCCGTCGATATTCTGCGTGATGACTCCGTCCAGTTTTCCTGCCGCCTCCATTTCCGCCAGCTTGTAGTGGGCCCGGTTGGGCAGGCAGTGACGCGCGTCCATTTTCTGTCTGTAAAACTCAAAAAAAACTTTCGGCTCGTGATACAGACAGCTGCTGCTCAGAAGATATTCGGGTTCATAGCGGTCAAACCGGACATCATGCTGATTGTACAGGCCGTCCTTGCTCCTGAAATCCGGAATGCCGCTCTCGGTAGAGACGCCCGCCCCTCCGAAGAAGGCGATATGCTTTGATGCGGCTATGATCTCATTGAGTGCCTCATACTTTTCCTCTCCCCCAAGGGACCTAAGATACGCCGCTTCCTTTCTCCTGTCGGAATACTGTCCCAAATGCTTCATACCTGCCTCCTTTGCCTTTGCTCAGGACGGCTGATCCCGCCTTCCTGTTTCAGTATGCAGTTTCCAGGTTGCCCGAATCTGCAGATTCCAGGACTTCTCCGGTCTCCTGATCCGCATAATCGACCCGGATGCTCGTTACATCGTTGGCTGAGCAAACGTGATAATACGTACCGTACATGATCAGTTCTTCCGCCAGCTGCCTTTCGACGATACCGATCTCATCGTTCACAGTTACCGTAAATACACTGTAATCCTCATTATACTCTATTTTGGTCACAGCCGGGTAATTCCCCGACCCGAGTATCTCGCTGATCCCCTTGTCGATATTGGTCCGAAGCTCTCCCAGCATCTGATCGTACTGCTCAGGGCTCATCGTGATCCTGAGGCTGCCGTCATCGAGAAGCTCCGCGCGCTCATATCCGTTCTTTTTGCAGATCTCGTCCGCCTCTTCCTGTGTCCTCACGCTCTCATAGACCGTGGGGATCACGATCGTGACGGTCTTCTTTTCAGGCGCCGCCGCTGCCGCTTCCGAGCCTGTTTTCCCCGTTTCGGACGCCGCGCCGCCGTTCTCTTCTCCCTGCTGCGCAGTGCCTTCGCTGTCAGCCGCTGCCGCTTCCTGTGCCGCTGCCTGTGATGTCGTGCCTGCCGCCTGGTCATTGGTGCTGCCGCACCCGATCAGTACCAGTGCCAGCAGGAGGATCGCTGTCTTTCTGATCATGCCGGGATCACTCCTTTGTCTCTTCTGTCTCGTCTGCTGCGGGCTTCTCTCCCGCCGTAAAAGTATAGGTTTCTCTGCCCTCGATATTCAGCGGGATCTTGTCCTCGTAATCCAGTATGCTCCGGTAGGCTTCCTCGCTGCTCTGTGTGTACCGGCTCTCCCCGGGGAATTCCAGGAACGCATAATAGTACTTGCCCTCATCGCTCTTTAAGAGCCCCAGGAATCTTCCGGGCGGGTCCATCCCCTTCTCTTCGCTGTATCCCTCATACAGTACGATCGAATACGCCAGGCCGCCCTCCCCTTCGGTTGCCGACATGGTGTTGAATTCGACAATATCCAGCGCATACCGGCCGTTTTCGGGTTCCTGAAAATAGTGATAGATCACATTTTCGGTCCACTCCTCCGGGACCGTGAGATGAATGAACTGCGTGTAGATATCCCTTCCCCTTACCGTCAGATCCTCTGACGGCGCTTCCGGACCGGTCTCTTTCTCTTCGCCCGATGAATCCATCTCCTCATCCGTATCCTCATTTTCGGCCGCCACGAGGTCTGATGTGCTGCCGTCAGCTGTCTTTTCCGCCTCTTTATCTTCCTTTCCTCCGCATCCGGTCATCCCGAGCACAAGGCATAAGAGGGCGGTCATGACGGTTATTCTGAGCTTCATCATCTGTGCTTCTCCCTGCATTTAGCGGCGTACTTTCCGCACACCTATGATTCAATCCTACCACTGAAGGAAAAAAAATTCCACATTGTCATGACACACATGCCGCGCACCGCCGCATTGCCCGCCGTACAGCGCAGTCCTCCGCTTTATTATAGCGATATACCGCGCCGGAATCCACCCCAATGCCCCGGCCAAAGTGGAAAGCCGCAGCTCACATCGTGCGGGCTGCGGCTTTTGCCGGTCGATTTTCCTTTTTACATCTGGTTCAATGCTTTCACATAAGGCTTGAGCATAAAATAATACCTGCGGCCTTTTTCCTTGCCGTAATGCTTGAGAAGCGCATATCGCAGAGAGTTCAGATTTTTCCTTTTGCTTTCCGCATTCAGCAGGAACTGCGCAAATTCCCTGATGTTCTCCTCCGCGAGCGCCTCTTCGGGCTCCTCGCTGTGCCTGAGGATCAGTGCGCAATAATAAAGGAATTTTTCTTCTTTGCTCCAGTCGAGCTTATCGAAGGCGGCAGTGCCTGACTTGATGGACTGATAGATGTCTTTGCCGTTATCCCCGTAGAACTGGATCAGCTGATTGTGCAGTTCGGCGAGATTGTCCGTCCCGATGCAGTTCACGATCGCCGTCAGTTCCTCTCTGTCAGGCGTGAATATCTCATCCTGCTCCACTTCCTGCTCCAAAAGAAGCGCTTCCGGTTCCGTTTCGCTCTCTTCCTGTCCGTCTGTGCCCGGGCTGACTGCCTCAGGCTCCGCGGACTCCGCATCCGTCAGAGCACTGTCCGGCTCTTCCTGCATCCCGGCCGCTCCGGCTTCATGTCCGCCAGTCACGGCGTCCTCCTCTTTGGGCGCTTCATTCACTTCAGCCGGATCTTCCTGCGTATCTTCGTCTGATCCGTCCTCCGCTTCTTCGTCGTCCTCCGGTTCTTCGTCGTCCTCTGCTACTTCGTCGTCCTC
>CACXGR010000235.1 GCA_902767235.1 uncultured Lachnospiraceae bacterium
CTCGCGCTGGGCAGGCCCTACCCTGAGAATATGGAGGGCGGCAAAGACATGAACAAAGAGCAGCTCGCAGCAAAGGGCGCGAATGACTCGATGATCCATGTGGATTTCATGATCGGAACCCGCGGCACAGATGTCGACGGCATCCTGGAGGACGGGACAGCCGTGCCGGTATTCAGAGGCGGTAACTGGGCGTGAGGCTTTCGGCCAACGCCCTCTTTCATTTGCGAAGGAACCGAATGATCGCCTCAGTCACCTGATCGATGTGTGTCTCAAAGCAGTGGTCATCGTCATCGATGGCGACGAGCTCGGCGTTCCGGTAAGCCCCGGCTGTCGCCTCCCCGTAACGGAAGGGGACCAGCTCATCGGTGCGGGAGTGGACCACAAGGACCGGCCCGTCCCCGTACAGCGCGATCGCATCATCGAAGGGCAGCAGGCGGTTAACGCGGTAATAGTTGCCGGAGATCGGCTCCTCCTCGAAGACCAGCGTCTCATCCGGTATGTGATCCGGGTCAAAAAATCGAACCGGGAAGCCCCCTGCCTTACTGACCTCTTTGATCAGCATAGCCGGGGCAAGCAGGATGACGCCGTCCAGGACATCCGGCTTGAGCCCCGCGGCGAGGACGACGGCGGCACCACCCTGGGAGTGCCCGCAGATGTAGAGCTCTGAGACAAAGTCGAGCTGCCGGGCATAGTCAATGACGGCCATCAGCTCGATCGCCCAGTGGAAGAGTGTGTGGTCGTGGAAGGCGCCCTCGCTCTTGCCGTGGCCGTAGAGTTCGACGCGAAGAGAAGCATAGCCGTTCTGCGCCAGTGCCTCCGCGACAGCGACGATATGAGGCTCCTCCATATGCCCGGTGAGACCCGGAATGACCAGGACCAGCGGTATTTTGCCGGGATGCAAGTCCCCGCCGAGGCGCAAATCTCCGCCGGAGCCCGCCGGCACCGGCCGGTCCAGCTTGCAGTGCAGCCGGATCCCGTCGCAGCTTATATAGAATTCTTCCTTCCTTATCAGCATATTTCCTTCCATCCCTCTCTTTGTAAAAATCCTGTATACTGAAAATGACAGTTTTATTATGACACAATCGGGGACAGAAACATTGGACAAAAAATGACACAATGCTCTTTTTTGTATGCCAAAGATTATTGCGCATGAAGTTGTGAATGATAAACTGATATTGAGGAAATATAGTCGTCTGTTTTGTCTATTTTTACTGCACCAGGCTACACTTATGACATTGCTTCGACAAAAAGAGGGGAGATCAGGCAAAAATGAAAATGCGACAATGGAAAAGGATCACCGCAGCGATCATGGTCTGTCTTTTGACATGCATGACAAGTAAGACAGATGTCAGTGCTGCCACGGACAAGATGAAGATCGTTTCGATCGACCTGGGGCAGGAGAACACCGGAGAAGCGACGATGATCTCGGACGGGAAAGGAAAGTCGCTCCTGTTGGACAGCGGGGACAACCATAATGATTCTGTCTTTAAATGGCTGAACAAAAACGGTTATAGGCGCAAAAAATTCGATACGCTCGTCACGCACTGGCACGATGATCACGCGGGTAATACGGCCAAGATCATTGAAAGGTACAATGTCGGCACCGTGTATCTTCCCTCAACCAGTTATGTATATAAGGAGAACAGCGACTACTACCGATACGAGCGCGGGTATGCCACGAGGATCCTGGCCGCCGCCAAAAAGCACGGCACCAAAGTCGTCTATCTGAAAAAGGGGAAGACGATCAAGGTAGGGTCGGTGAAAGGAAAAGTGCTCAGTGTCAATGCTTTGCCCAAGAAGCAGAGAGATCAAGGCAATGTACATTATTTCAACAATCAGTCTGCGGTGATCATGTTCTCGGGAGGCGGGGCCAAGTTTCTGGCGGCCGGGGATTCCCAGAAAGAATTGGAAGAGAAACTGGTGAAATCCGGCACATCGCTGAAGGCGGACATCTACAAACTCAGCCATCACGGCTATGACGGATCGAATAACAAGATGTTTGTAGACGCGATCAGACCTGCGCTTGCCTATTTTTCCAATTATTTGTCCACACCGTCCAAGTATACCAGAGACGATATCCGCGGCAGCGTGAACAGAGTGGAGAAGACGGCAAACGTCATGAGTGCCCGCTACAACGGAACGATCACTTACATCTGCCAGGGAGGAAATATCCGGGTAAAGGCCGGCCGAAATGTCAAAAAGATGTACCAGCGGGTCATCAACAAGAAGACAAATAAGGCGCAGAATATCACGATCGCATTTAATAAGGCGAGTAAAATACACAGTATCAGCAGTATTTTGAATACCAAAGAGTATTACAACCGCCAGCTGAATGCAAAGGGATCCATGTTCACCGGCAAGTGGGTGAAGAAGAATAACAAATATATGCTGAGATCGAACGGGATCTTTGCCTACAATACCTTTGCAAAAGCCAAAAGCGGCGTCTATTGGTTTAACAGCAAAGGCTACCGCTCGGGCAAAGGCTTTATCTCTGCCTACGGCCGTAAATACTACATGATGCCCAAGCGGGCGACCGGCTTCAAGACCATCAAAGGCAAGAGTTACTACTTTATGGATAAGAGTTACGCCAAGTACAAATCCTACCTCGAAGGCATGATGATGACAGGCTGGCAGACGATCAACGGCAAGCGGTATTATCTCGGCAGTGACGGCGTCGTCCGGAGAGGCTGGCAGGTGCTCGACGGCAAGCGGTATTATCTCGGCAGCGACGGCGTCGCCCGGAAAGGCTGGCAGACGATCAACGGAGTCAGGTATCAGTTTGATGCAGATGGCGCATTGGTCAACAACGCGGCACCTGCTCAAAAAGCGTCGAGCGTTGTGAGTACCGTCTCTGTCCCCAAAGCAGCCCCTGAGCAGAAGAAAGCGCCCGCTCCCGAGATCATTGAAGAGGCACCTGCTGATCAAGTTCAATCGCCCGCCCAGGCAGTGCCTGCTGAGGAGACAGTTGCGGCGCCGGCCGAAGAGGTAGAAGCGGCGCCGGTCGAGGAGACAGAGGCTGCGC
>CACXGR010000236.1 GCA_902767235.1 uncultured Lachnospiraceae bacterium
TCAGTTCTCCGTGTGCTCTTCTTCAAATTTTTTCATAAATGCGACCAGTGCTTCCACGCCTTCATAAGGCATTGCATTGTAGATGCTGGCGCGCATACCGCCTACAGAGCGGTGTCCCTTGAGACTGACGAGGCCGTTGGCTTCCGCTTCTTTGATAAACGCAGCCTCGAGCTCCTTGTCGCCGATGACAAAGGGAACGTTCATGATGGAGCGGTCTTTTTTGACGACTGTGCCCTTGAAGAGCTTGCTGCTGTCGAGATAATCATAGAGAAGCGCCGCCTTTTTCTCATTTCTTTCCTTCATGGCTGTGAGGCCGCCCTGGGCCTTGATCCACTTAAAGACCTTGCCGCAGATATAGATGCCGTAAGCCGGAGGCGTGTTGTAAAGGGAGTCGTTGTCTGCCTGCGTCTTCCACTTGAGCATGGTAGGCGTGCAGGGAAGGACATCGTCGGTGATCAGGTCCTCGCGGATGATCGCGATCACGACGCCGGCCGGTCCGACGTTCTTCTGTACGCCGCCGTACAGGACGCCGTATCTGGTCACATCGATGGGCTCCGACAAGAAGCAGGAGGAGATGTCCGATACAAGCTCATGCCCCTTGGTGTTGGGGAGCTCCCAGAACTTGGTCCCGTAGATCGTGTTGTTCTCGCAGATGTAGACATAATCCGCATCCTCGGGAATGTCAAGGTCGGAACAATCGGGAATATAGCTGAAAGTCTTGTCTGCGGAAGAAGCGACTTCCACAGCGTCCGTATATCTCTTTGCCTCCTGGAAGGCTCTCTTGGACCACTGTCCGGTGATGATATAAGCGGCTTTTCCATTTTTGGTCATGTTCATGGGAACAGCGGAAAACTGCTGGTGCGCGCCGCCCTGAAGGAACAGGACTTTGTAGTTGTCCGGGATGTTCATGATCTCACGGAGGTCCGCTTCGGCTTCCTTGATGATGCCGTCAAATACTTTTCCTCTGTGGCTCATCTCCATGACGGACATGCCGCATCCGCGGTAGTCCAGCATTTCTTCCTGTGCTTCTTTCAGAACCTCGATGGGCAGGACCGCCGGTCCTGCAGAAAAGTTGTAAACTCTGGCCATTTCATTCTCTCCTTTATGCATTCTGATTCATTGCCTCAAGATCGGAAGCGTCAAAAGCTTTTTCAATGGGCGCACCCGGGGACACCATGGGGAAGACTTTGTCGTCTTCTTCGATGACTACGTCAATGACAGTGGGTACGCCTGAAGAAAGCGCTTTCTTCAGCGCGGGTTCGACTTCGGAAGGCTCTGTGATGCGGATCGCCATGCAGCCGAGACCCTCAGCCACCTTGCAGTAATCCACCTTGTCCTCGATCACGGTCGCGCTGTAGCGCTCTCCGTAATAGAGAGTCTGCCATTGTCTTACCATTCCGAGCACGCGGTTGTCAATTATTATTTCGACGACCGGCACATTGTAGCGGCTGGCCGTGGCCAGTTCGTTCATGTTCATGCGGAAGCATCCGTCGCCGGCAATATTGATGACCTGGCGCTTGGGGAATGCGATCTTTGCCCCGATGGCGGCGCCCAGGCCGTAGCCCATAGTGCCCAGACCGCCGGAGGAAAGAAGGGTCCTCGGCCTGGAATAGATGTAATACTGTGCCGCCCACATCTGATGCTGTCCGACGTCTGTGACAATGATCGCATCTCCCTTGGTCAGCTTGTCCAGCGCTTCGATCACCATGGGACCGGTCAGTCTGGACTTGTCGTAGAACAGGGGGTATTTGACTTTCATCTCCCCGATCTGCTTCATCCACTCGGTGTGCTTCATGGGCTCGAGTTTGGCGTTGAGATCGTGCAGGACCTCTCTGAGATTGCCGATGATGTAGTCGTCGACCTTGATGTTCTTGTTGATCTCTGCGGGATCGATATCAATATGTATGATCTTGGCACCGGTCGCAAACTTATTCGGATTACCGATCACGCGGTCGGTAAAGCGGGCGCCCATGGCAATGAGCAGATCGCATTTGCTGACGCCGAGATTAGATGTCTTGGTGCCGTGCATGCCGATCATGCCCGTGTAATGGGGATCATGGCCGTCAAAAGCTCCTTTGCCCATCAGCGTATCGCATACAGGCACGTCAATGCGCTCCACAAACTTCTTCAGTTCCTCGCTGGCGCCGGAGATCACGGCGCCGCCGCCTACGTAGAGATAAGGCCGTTTGGACGCCTTGATCATTTCGATCACGCGGTCGATGTCCTCGTC
Source organism: uncultured Lachnospiraceae bacterium (assembly GCA_902767235.1). Classification (GTDB taxonomy): domain Bacteria; phylum Bacillota; class Clostridia; order Lachnospirales; family Lachnospiraceae; genus CAG-791. The sequence goes on from CACXGR010000236.1 coordinate 2,231, forward strand.
GCTGTATCTGCGTCCCTCTCCCAGGATCCTTCTGTTGTGGGTCATGGGCGCATACTCCGTCACCGCGCCGGTGACATCCTTGGGAATATCGACGAGGACCGGTCCGGGCCTGCCTGTGCTCGCGATCCGGAACGCTTTGCGGATCGTCGAAGCCAGATCATCTACATTCTTTACAATGTATCCATGTTTGGTAATGGGCATGGATATACCTGCGATGTCTACCTCCTGGAAGGAGTCCTTGCCGAGCAGGGGGAGCGTCACATTACATGTAATAGCGACCAGCGGAACACTGTCCATATAAGCTGTGGCGATACCGGTCACAAGATTGGTCGCGCCCGGGCCGCTGGTGGCCAGGCATACGCCGACTTTGCCGGTCGCGCGGGCATAGCCGTCCGCCATATGCGCGGCGCCCTGTTCATGAGAGGACAGATAATGGGTGATCTGGTCTCTGTGTTTGTAAAGTGCATCATAGACGTTGAGGATCGCACCTCCCGGATATCCGAAGATCGTATCGACTCCCTGCTCGAGCAGGCATGCGACAACGATCTCAGCACCTGTCATTTTCATATAGTTGCCTCCGTATCTATTCAGCCGGTCCGGCCGGAATTTCGTTCAAATCTTACTGCATCTCTTCCGGGAGTTCAAGGATCGCGCCGCGGTTTCCGCTGGTCACCAGTGCAGCATATCTCTTCAGATAGCCGTCTGTGACCTTGGGCTGGCGGGGCTTCCACTCGGCCTTTCTGCGGGCCATCTCCTCGTCAGATACCTTGACATTGAGCTTGTTGGCGTTGATGTCGATGGAGATGATGTCTCCCTCGCGGATCAGGGCGATCGGTCCGCCGACAGCCGCCTCCGGTGAGACATGTCCGATGGACGCGCCTCTGGAAGCGCCGGAGAATCTTCCGTCTGTGATCAGTGCGACCGTGGAATCCAGTCCCATTCCGGCAATGGCGGAGGTGGGATTGAGCATCTCTCTCATGCCGGGGCCGCCCTTGGGGCCCTCGTAACGGATGACGACGACATCGCCGGGCACTATTTTGCCACCGGTGATCGCGGCGATGGCGTCTTCCTCGCAGTCAAATACTCTTGCAGGTCCCTCGTGCTGCATCATCTCGGGAAGCACCGCGCTTCTCTTGACGATACCGGTATCGGGTGCAATGTTGCCCTTGAGTACGGCAATGCCTCCGTTGGGCATATAGGGATCCTCGATAGGCCGGATCACGGTGGGATCTGTATTGATGCATCCCTTGATGTTCTCGCGCATGGTCTTGCCGGTGACGGTGATCACGTCCAGATCCAGCAGGTCCTTCTTGGCGAGCTCATTCATGACCGCATAGATACCGCCGGCTTCATTGAGGTCCTCCATGTAGGTGGGACCGGCCGGAGCCAGGTGGCAGAGGTTGGGGGTCCTGTCGGAGACCTGGTTTGCGATCTCCATGTTGAGCTCTACGCCCGCCTCGTGTGCGATCGCGGGGAGGTGAAGCATCGTGTTCGTGGAGCAGCCCAGCGCCATATCCATGGCCATGGCGTTCATGAAGGCCTTCTCGGTCATGATGTCTCTGGGACGGATATTCTTTTCCACCAGTTCCATGATCTTCATGCCGGCGTGTTTGGCCAGGCGGATCCTCGCACTGTAGACAGCGGGGATCGTGCCGTTGCCCTGAAGTCCCATGCCGATCGCCTCTGTCAGGCAGTTCATGGAATTGGCGGTGTACATGCCGGAGCAGGAACCGCAGGTGGGACAGACTTTTTCTTCATATTCAGCCAGTTTTTCCATGGTCATCCTACCGGCTGCCACGGAACCAACTGCCTCAAACATGGAGGACAGGCTTCTCTTGCGGCCGTCGATGTGGCCGGCAAGCATAGGACCGCCGGATACAAAGATGGTGGGAACGTTGACGCGGGCAGCGGCCATGAGAAGGCCAGGCACGTTCTTGTCGCAGTTGGGGATCATGACCAGTCCGTCAAATCCGTGGGCCTTTGCCATACACTCGGTAGAATCCGCGATCAGGTCTCTGGTGACCAGGGAGTATTTCATGCCGATGTGGCCCATGGCGATACCGTCGCAGACCGCGATAGCCGGGAAGACGACGGGCATGCCGCCGGCCATGGCGACGCCGAGCTTGACGGCTTCGGTGATCTTGTCCAGGTTCATGTGGCCGGGAACGATCTCATTGTAAGAGCTTACGATGCCGATCATCGGGCGTCTTCTCTCTTCCTCTGTATATCCGAGCGCATTGAACAGACTTCTGTGGGGGGCCTGTGAAACACCTTTTTTAACACTGTCACTCTTCATCTGTGTATTCCTCTCCTTCTTTATTGATAAGCCCGGGACCGCTCCTGCGGTCCCTCCGCCCATTACATTACCATTTGGCTGAAAGGATCCCTTTCGTCTGCCGGATCAGATCCTCTCACAGATCCTGTCTCCCAGTTCCGCGCAGTTCTGGCTGACAAGACCCTCCGCATTTTCGCGGGGCATCAGGTCGACGCTGCGGAAGCCGTCTTCCAGCGTCTTCTTCACCGCCGCTTCTACAGCATCCGCTTCTTCCTGCATATTGAAGCTGTACCGGAGCATCATAGCCGCCGAGAGGATCGTCGCAATGGGATTTGCGATCCCGAGACCGGCGATATCAGGCGCGCTGCCGTGACTGGGCTCATAGAGCCCGAAGCTGCCGTCGCTGAGCGATGCTGAAGACAGCATTCCGATGGAGCCGGTGATCATGCTCGCTTCGTCCGAGAGAATGTCGCCGAACATATTGCCGGTGACGACGACGTCGAACTGCTCCGGATTTTTGACCAGCTGCATCGCACAGTTGTCTACCAGCATGTTGGAGAGTTCCACTTCCGGATAGTCCTTCGCCGTTTCCGCCACGACCTTTCTCCAGAGCCTGGAAGTATCCAGGACATTGGCCTTGTCCACACTGGTCACCTTTTTGCCGCGCTTCATGGCGATCTCAAAAGCTTTGACCGCGATGCGGCGGATCTCCTTCTCGTTGTAGACAGCCGTGTCCACTGCTGTGGTCACGCCGTCGATCTCTTTGGTATAGCGGTCGCCAAAATACAGACCGCCCGTGAGCTCTCTGCAGATCACCAGGTCAAAATTCCTGCCGCCCTCTTTGGCTGCCAGAGGACAGGAGGCCGCCAGTTCCTTGAACAGGTAAGCCGGCCTGAGATTGCAGTAGAGGTTCAGGGATTTCCGGAGCTTTAACAGTCCGGCTTCCGGCCTCAGAGCGGGTTCCAGCTTGTACCAGGGGGAGGTAGCGGCGTCGCCGCCGATCGAGCCCATCAGCACTGCGTCGCTCTCTTTGCAGATGCGGATCGTCTCTTCCGTCAGGGGAACGCCGTATGCATCGATGGAGCAGCCGCCCATCAGCACATCCGTATAAGTGAATGTGTGAGAATATTTCTCACAGACTCTGTCAAGCACCTTCCTCGCCTGAGCTACGATCTCAGGACCTATGCCGTCTCCGGCGATCACTGCAATTCTTTTATTCAATATTCCGCCTCCGATCGTCATCATCATAACCATGAAAGAAATTAATCTTTATGATGAGCAATTTGAACCACATTAAACATCCTGTATATACCAAAGAGAAGGCATGTGCCCCGCACATGCCTTCAGACTTAGCATTTATTATTTGTCATCACTGCTTTCCACTGCGTCCTCGGGTTTCTCGATCTGAACAATTGCCGTTTTCTGCATCGGGATCCGGCAGTTCTTGTTGTTGCCGAATTCGACGATCACGGTGTCCTCTGTCATGTCAATAACAACGCCGTAAAAACCTGCCGTCGTAAGTACACTGTCCCCTACTGCCAGGGAATTGAGCATATTCTGTTTATCTTTCTGCTCCTTCCTCTGAGGTCTGATCAGGAAGAAATAGAAGAAGCCGATAATGACAACTACATACAGCATGGTGAAGATCGTCCCGTTCGCTGCGGTCAACATGAAACCATTCATAATAAATAACCTCCAATCCCGCTCTTTTGGCGGCCTTAAATCAGTTAAGTCATATCATACAACAACTGCTGTCTGTTTTTCAACGCTAAATTGCAATTCATGCATCATGGAGGACAAATTCAGTCTCCGCTTCCCGCAAGACTCTCCAGCATGTCTTTTTTGAAGCGTGCAAAGCGTCCCTCATCCAGTGCATTCCGGATCTGTGTCATCAGATTGTTGTAAAAATAGAGATTGTGCATGACGCACATTCTCAGTCCCAGCGTCTCCCCGGCTTTTACCAGATGGCGGATATAAGCTCTGGAGTAGCCGGCGCGGCAGACAGGGCAGCCGCATCCCTCCTCGATCGGCCGCGTGTCCAGTGCATAGCGCGCGTTGTTGATCCGCACTGTTCCCTTGTTTGTGTAGAGATTGCCGTGTCTGCCGTTTCTGCTGGGATATACGCAGTCAAAGAAATCCACGCCCCTGTCAACGGCTTCCAGAATGTTCTGCGGTGTTCCAACGCCCATCAGGTATGTGGGCTTATCGGCCGGCAGATGAGGCACCACTGCATCCAGGATCTCATACATCTCTGCGTGGGTCTCTCCCACCGCCAGTCCGCCCACGGCGTAGCCGTCCAGCTCCATCTCTGCGATCTGTTTGGCGTGTTCAATGCGGATATCCGGGTAGACGGCCCCCTGGTTGATGGCAAAGAGGAGCTGGTCCCGGTTGATGGTCTCTTCGAGGCTGTTTAGTCTTCGCATCTCTGTTTTGCAGCGTGCCAGCCAGCGCGTGGTCCGCGCCACGGACCGCTCCACATACTCTCTCTCCGCGTGGCTGGGCGGGCACTCGTCGAAGGCCATGGCGATCGTCGAAGCGAGGCGGGACTGGATCCGCATGCTCTCTTCCGGCCCCATAAAGATCCTGGCGCCGTCCACATGGGAGTGGAAAGTAACGCCCTCCTCTTTGATCTTCCTGAGGTCTGCCAGAGAGAAGACCTGGAAACCGCCGGAATCGGTGAGGATCGGTCTGTCCCAGCGCATGAACGCATGGAGTCCGCCCATCTTGTACACTGTCTCGTCGCCGGGCCTTACATGCAGATGATAGGTGTTGCACAGAGCCACCTGTGTGCCGATGCTTTTCAGGTCGCCGGCAGAAAGACCGCCCTTGATCGCCGCTGCCGTGGCGACATTCATAAAGACAGGCGTCTCGATACTGCCGTGGACCGTCTCCATATGCGCCCGCTTGGCTCTTCCCTCACGGCGGATCACTTCATATCTCATTTTTGTCATATGCTTGTTCTTTCCTGTTTCTTAGTCATAAATTACGGCGCCGATACCGGCGCCGCAGAATACGCTTTTAAATGGGAGCTTTTTATACCCGTCTGAGAGTATCAGTCTGAGAGCTTGTGGAATATGATGCAATTGGGCTTGTCGATCTTGATCTCCTTGCCGTGCATCACCAGAAGGCCCTTTTTCAGATCCACATTGAAAAATGTCATGGTGTTGGACTCGTGGTTTAAGGACACCAGGTGACGGTTGTCGGGGAAGAGCGCCGCATCCTTGGGATACTCGCCGCTGATCGGCAGGCACAGCACTTTGTAGAGATAACCGTTGTCCGGGTCGATCTTGAAGATGACAACGGAATTGTCACCGGCGTTGGAGCTGATCAGATACTTGAAATCCGAAGAGAAATTCAGCGCACTGGCAGCGGATCCGGTGGCGTGATAGTCATTGAGCGTGGACACCGTCTGTATTTTCTCAAAGTCCGGCGCTCCGTCCACTTCATGATAGAAATAGACATCGATGATATTCTTGAGCTCATGCACCACGTAGAGGAAGTGTCCGTCCTTGGAGAATTTGAGATGCCTGGGAGCGGACTCAAGCTCGGAATGCAGGATCGCGCACTGTTTGATGTGCCCGTTCTTTCTGTTGAGGGAATACACGTTGACGTGATCCATGCCGAGATCAGCCGCCAGAAGGAAATGGTTGTCCCTGGTCATCTTCACACACTGGACGTGGGGCCTGAAATTGCGTTCCGCAATACTGCCGAGACCCTTCAGGTAGAGCTCGTCACATATTGCTCCGATGGAGCCGTCCTCGTTGAGTCTGAGCACTGTGATCTTTCCGTCATGATAGCCGGAGACGAAGAGGAATTCATCCTCATAGTCTGTCGACAGGTAGGAGCCTCTCATTCCGTTGATAGAGGCCAGATTGATCTTCTCGAGATTTCCTTCCTTGAGGATCCGGAAGGACTCAATGCCGAAATCGGTGATGGAATACAAAAACTTCCGGTTGTGTGAGATCGTCACATAGGAGGAGTTCGAGATCTCAATCTGCTGCTTCTCATAGAGATACCCGTTTTCCATATCCACATCGTAAATGCGGATGCCGTATTTTTCACCCTTGCTCCTGGTGTAGGAAGACACATACGCTACAAATCTGGCTCCCTTTTCGTATTCGTAGCCGGTCTTGCGGTTGGCAGGTGATTTCTTGATTTCAGATACCTGTGTCATAGCTGCGCCCCTTCCACTTTACTGAAGA
>CACXGR010000237.1 GCA_902767235.1 uncultured Lachnospiraceae bacterium
CCTGTGGCAGCGCCGGCACCCGCTGTGGAAGAAGTGAAGGCAGAGCCGGTGGCAGAGGCGGCTCCCGCAGAGCCTGAGATGCCCCAGCCCAGAAGAAGCGTCGCCTTTATCGGCTCCGAGTGCTATCCCTTTGTGAAGACAGGCGGACTTGGCGATGTCATGTACGCGCTTCCCAAGGCGCTGATCGCCCAGAACTGCGATGTAAAGGTCATTCTCCCCAGATATAAATGCATCCCTCAGAAGTACCAGGAAAAGATGGTGTACCGCGGCGCATTCCACATGGATCTGTGCGCGGACGGACGCACCTACTATGTAGGCATCATGGAGTATGTGTGGGACGGCGTTGTCTATGATTTTATCGACAACGAGGAGTTCTTCAGCGAGGGCAGGCCCTACACGAACCTGATCGACGATATTCCGAAGTTCTGCTATTTTGGCAAAGCGGCCCTGGCAGCCCTCAACTACATGGACTGGATCCCGGATGTCATCCACTGCCACGACTGGCAGGCAGGCCTTGTCCCGATCTATCTGCGCACCATGTTTGACAACACGCCGATCGCGCGCTCCAAGGTCATGATCACGATCCACAACCTGCGCTTCCAGGGTATCTACAACATCCCTACGATCAAGTACTGGTCCGGACTGCCGGATTACGTCTTCAACAAGGATGTCCTCAAGCAGGGCTATGACGACGCCAACATGTTCAAGGGCGGACTTGCCTATGCCAATATGATCACCACGGTCAGCGGAACCTATGCCGGCGAGATCCAGACGCCTTTCTACGGCGAGAACCTGGATGCGCACCTGCGCTATCACAGCGGAAAACTGCACGGTATCGTCAACGGCATCGACTATGATATGTGGGATCCGTCCAAGGATGAGCTCCTTAACGCTCCTTACAGTGCGGCCGATGTCATCGAGAAGAAGAAAGCCAATAAGCTGGCGCTTCAGGAAGAGCTCGGACTTGAAAAGGACGAAGGAAAGTTCGTGATCGGACTGATCTCCCGTCTGACCAACCAGAAGGGACTCGACCTCGTCAACGCCATCATTCCGGATCTGATCGACGGCAACACGCAGATCGTCGTTCTGGGCACCGGTGATGCGGTCTACGAGGATTCCTTCCGCTACTACGAGAGTGCTTATAAGGGAAGCGTCTGCTCGAATATCATGTATGACGAGGGAAGAGCGCACAAGATCTATGCGGGCGCCGACGCACTGATGGTCCCTTCCCAGTTCGAGCCCTGCGGACTGACCCAGCTGATCGCCATGCACTACGGCACGGTGCCGATCGTACGTGAGACCGGCGGCCTCAAGGATACCGTCGCACCTTACAACCAGTACACCGGCGAAGGCAACGGATTCACCTTTGACAGATATGAAGCCGGACTTCTCTTGGATGCCTGCAACAGAGCCAAGACCCTTTACTTCGAGAATCGCGAGGGATGGGACGAGATGGTACAGCGCGATATGTACAAGGATGTCTCCTGGGAGAACTCCGCTAAGCAGTATCGCGCGCTGTATGTGGAAATGACACAGTAAAGACGCAGATGCTCAGCACATTTTAATAGTGCCTGCCGCTTACGGTGGTAACGGTCCTGTTCGTTATCTCCGGGGCGGCAGGCAGTGTTTTGCAGTGATAGAAGACCGTATTTCAAAGGAGGTATTCCCTATGTCAATACAACCTGTTCTCCGGGCAGCGGACAGGCTCAGAAGAGAAAAGCGATTTCTTCTCCTCTATGTCTGTGCAGGATGCATTGTCTATTTTCTGCTGATATCCAAAGGACTTTTCAACCACTATGACGGCCTGTGGCATCCGGCGCGCTACTATGCAGGAGACTGGGAAGTGTCCATCGGAAGATGGGTGTGGCCCCTCATCGATAAACTCCGGTTCGGACTGGTGTCCGCATCGATGAACACGCTGATCTCCCTCCTCCTGACAGGGATCGGCCATATATTTCTGTTCGACCTGTTCGAGGTAAGAAATGACGCCGGAAAGCTTATGATCTCACTGTTGTGGATCGGATCCACGGTCATGAGCGTCGCGCTTTCCTATGTCTACATGTCGACGACCTTTGCCGCCGCTTTTCTGTTTGCCGCGGCCGCTGCCTACTGGCTGATCCGCAGGGATACAGCGGCGGGCCTTGCGGTCTCTGCATGCTTCTTTGCGCTTTCCATGGCATGCTATCAGGGGTATATCGGCGTCACCTGTCTGATCCTCTGCGCATATCTCATCTTTTTGTGCAGCCGGACGGAAAAGATCGCCGGTATAGCAAAATATTGTCTTCGGACCGTTGGGATGATCGTGCTGGGCGGCGCACTCTATTTTGCCGGAACGAAACTCAGCGTGCGCATCAGGCACATATCGCTTGACCAGTACGGCGGAGCTGCATCGATCACGCCCGGCGCCATCCTGCGCAATATTCCGGCCGGCGTCAAGCTGTGTTATGTCGAGTTCTACAAGTTCTTCGGCACTTCCACAAGACACAACAACTATTTCAAGGAGAATCATGCGGCGCTGCTGCTGTTTGCGGCGCTGATGGCCGTCATGGCGGTCTGCCTCCTTCGCGTCGCCAAAAAGAGCATTCCTCATGTTCTCCTGATGCTCGCCGGGGCCGTACTGCTCCCCCTGGCGGCGAATTTCGTCCTCCTGATCGCGATCGAGTCGACTTATATCCAGATCCAGGCGAGTTCCGGCATGGCCATGATGCCGGGCGTCCTTGCATGCATGACATATGCGGCCGCGAAGGGACTCCTTCCCCAAAGGGCCGCGAGCGGCAAAAAGTCCCCGCTTTTCAGTGGGGGATTCATACTGGCTACCCTGCTGACCGCCCTGCTTGCCTGGGCTGAGATCTGCTCCGTGACCAACGACCAGCTGGCCATGGAGGAGGGGATGACCAGCACCTCGACGATCGCGAATATGATCGCGGAAGACCTGAAGGAGGAGGGACTGATCACATCGGACAAGAAGCTCTGCGTCATCGGCGTCCCCGCAAAGAATGATCTGTTCTACAAGTATCAGGCCTGGAACGAGGCAAACCGCTACGCCAGATTCGGCATGTGGTCGACGGCGCCCAACTGCGATTTCTACTCATGGAGGAGCACATACCGATATCTGTGCGGTCTGAGCCTGAACTTCTGCAGTTCCGGCGAGTACAACGAATTGAAAGCCTCCAAAGAGGTCAAAAAGATGCCCGTCTATCCGGAGGACGGAAGCATACGCGAGGTCGGCGATTTCATCGTCGTGAAGGTATCCGACAAATACTGATACAGGATTTTGTGATCAAAAAAGCACCGCTCAAGCGGTGCTTTTTTTACATTTCGGTGCGCCCGGCGGCGCATGTTTCTGACGGATCTCTTCTTCTGCCAGCAGCTGAGGGAGCGTGATCACTCCCAGAAATCCTTATTTCCGGTCTTGGGACCAAGCGCTGTCCTCAGCTCCATCATAGCCGTGTAGTTGGGCAGCAGGAAAGTGGTGCAGGTCTCTTTTTCCAGTTTATCTACCAGCTCAGTGTAGTCAGTGACGAGCTCCATCCGGTTCTCATCGGCGCCGGCCCGCTTCAGACGGTCGAAGAGCTCGGCGGCCTTGTCGCCGCAGACATATAACTTCTGAAGATAAGGATCGCTGCAGAGCTTTTCATAGTCGGTGTTCTCGATCCAGGAGATATCGTGGCCGTCTCCGGTCCGGTTGTTGAGACAGAGGACCGCGTTGAAGTTGTCCTTAAAGCTGGTCACGTAGGTGAAGGCCTGGTTGCAGCCGGCGGGATTCTTGACCAGGATCATCTGCAGGACATTGCCGCCCAGTTCAAAGGTCTCCATGCGGCCGAAGGCGGAGCGGACATTGGAGAGCGAGCGGACCGCCTCTGAGACCGGAAGCCCCATGGCTTTGACCGCCGCGACGCAGGCAGCGGCGTTATATACATTGTAGACAGCAGGAAGAGAGACGAAGACTTCCTCCTCCTGTCCGTCCGTGCGCAGACGGAAGCGGCTGCCGTTCGTGTCCATATGGTCGATCGAAGTGACGGCCACGTCGGGCGCCTGATGGCTGTAACCGCATTTGGGGCAGCGGAAGCCGCCCAGGTGCGCATAAATGTGATAGTCATATTCGTACTCGCTGCCGCATTTGGGGCATTTTCCGGCGTCTGTGAGATCGATGTCTCCCTGCACGCCGACGGTCTCTTCCAGACCATAGCGGATCACATTATTGGGTACGCCCAGCGCCAGGGAGACGGACTGTGTATCCTCCGCATTGAGGACGAGAACAGAGTCGGGACTGCGCTTAACGCCTTTGCGGATCTCCTTGAGTGTATTCTCCACACTTCCAAAGCGGTCCGCCTGATCTCCGAACAGGTTTGTGACCACGATCACTTTGGGGCGGATGTAGGGGACGACCTGCTTGAGAGCCGCCTCATCCACTTCCAGGACAGCGTAGTGATTCTTGGGCCTGCCCAGCCAGTCGGTGTCACAGATCAGGTCGGAAGCGATGCCGTGCAGAAGGTTGGCGCCGGACTTGTCTCTGTGACAGTCACAGCCGCACTCCGTCAGCGCGTGCTCGATCATATTGCAGGTCGTGGTCTTTCCGTTTGTCCCGGTGACCACGACGATCTCCATGTCCTTGGCGGGAACAGAGAGTATATTCCGCGATACCTTCATGGCGACGATGCCGGGAAGGGCGGTGCCTCCGCGGCCGGTCATGCGCAGCAGCGCCCTTGTCGCCTTGCAGGAAGCTACGGAGAGAACAGTTTGCAGTGTATTGGGCTTTTTCATAGGAATCCTCTTTGATTCCTGCCGGTGGCAGGACTGAACTGACTGATCTTTGCTTACTATTGTGCATTTTAGCACTAGTCGCCGAAGTTTGGAACAGTGTCTTTCTGCTACTATGTCCATTTTATTGCAGATGCGGAAAGGATATAATCTTAGGGCTGATCCAATCAGGCGGTCAAAAAATAATATTATTTGACTGTTTTCATATAAAGCATGAAAAAAAGCATGATTGATAGTATAATGTTAATACTATGCTTTCGAACAAATGACACTGTATTTAACATAATGCTTTCACGTGAAAGGCCGAAAGGAGAGTTGTCGATGGCATTGCTCGATCAGATCAAGGGACCTAACGACATTAAGAATATACCACAGGAAGATTACGACCGTCTTGCGGAAGAGATCAGGCAGTTTCTGGTCCAGAAGGTCAGCGTGACCGGCGGACACCTTGCCAGTAACCTGGGAACAGTGGAACTGACGATGGCACTGCATCTGTCACTTAACTTCCCCAACGACAAGATCGTCTGGGATGTGGGACACCAGTCCTACACCCACAAGATACTGACCGGCCGCAAGGACGGCTTTGACAGACTCCGCCAGTACGGCGGGATCAGCGGCTTTCCCAAGCGGTCGGAGAGCGAGAACGATATCTACGATTCCGGGCACAGCTCCACTTCGATCAGTGCGGCGCTGGGCCTTGCGCGCGCCAGGGACCTCAGGGGAGAAAAGAGGACGATCGTCGCCGTGATCGGAGACGGCGCGATGACCGGCGGCCTCGCCTATGAGGCGCTCAACGATGTCTCCAACCTTAACTCCAACCTGATCATCATCCTGAACGACAACAACATGTCGATCTCTCCCAATGTGGGCGGACTTTCCAGTTATCTCAATGAGATCCGCACGTCCGACGGCTACATTCAGCTCAGGGACAGGATCCATGATTCGCTCTACGACACGGTGCCCACTGTTGTGAAGGGCATCAGCCGCGCCAAGCAGTCGATCAAGTCGCTGATGGTGCCGGGCATGTTCTTTGAGGAGATGGGGATCACATATCTGGGGCCGATCGACGGACATAATGTCAAGAACATGGCCAAGGCCATCGAGGACGCCAAGCGCGTGAAGAAGGCGGTCCTGATCCATGTCATTACCAAAAAAGGAAAGGGATACATGCCGGCGGAGAGGAGACCTTCCCGCTTCCACGGAACCCCTCCCTTTGTCATCAAGACCGGATTCCCCGTGAACACCGACAAGCGGGAATCTTACACGGATGTGTTTTCTTCAGAGATTCTGAAACTGGCCGAGAAGAAGCCGTCGCTGGTGACCATAACGGCCGCCATGGAGGACGGCGTCGGTCTGCATCCTTTCCACAGCCGGTATCCGGACCGCTTTTTTGACGTGGGCATCGCCGAGCAGCATGCGGTGACTTTCGCGGCAGGCCTGGCGGCAGGCGGCATGCGGCCGGTCTTTGCGGTCTATTCGACCTTCCTGCAGCGCGCCTACGACCAGATCGTGGAGGACGTATGTCTTCAGAATCTGCCGGTAGTGTTCGCCATCGACCGGGCAGGGATCGTGGGAGCCGACGGTGAGACGCACCAGGGCATATTCGATCTCTCTTACCTCTCCTCGGTTCCGGGCATGACCGTGATGGCGCCCAAGAACGGGCAGGAGCTGCGGGACATGCTGCAGTTTGCGCTGACGCTGAACAGCCCTTCCGCGATCCGCTATCCAAGAGGCCTCGCCTTTACCGGTCTTGAGGAGCGCCGCGCGCCCATCAAGATGGGAAAAGCGGAGATGATCTGTGATGAGAAGGGAATCCTGCTGCTGGCCGTGGGGAGCATGGTCAAAACAGCGCTGAGCGTCAGGGAGATGCTCAAAGAGCAGGGAGAGGACTGTTCGATCGCCAATGCGCGCTTCGTACAGCCCTTTGACACGGAACTGCTGCGCAAGGCGGCGGACAAGTATTCCCTGATCGTGACGATGGAGGAAAACGTGCACAGCGGCGGCTTCGGCGAGCATGTGTCCGCCTGGTACGCGGAGGCTGGGATCAACGTCCACCTGCTTCAGATCGCGGTCCAGGACACCTTTGTCACGCATGGCTCACCCAAGGAGCTGGCCCGGCTCACGGGGATCGATGCGGAATCCATTGTGCAGAAGATCCTGGGAAAACTGGAAAAAACGAAAGCGTGAAAAAACTGCCTGACTGAGAAAGACCTCAGTCAGGCAGTCTTTTTTATACTCTGAAGATCGGAGACAGTGCGCTTTACGCCTTCCAGCCCGCCAGCAGTTCCTGCACTTCCTTCTCTGTCTCGAAGACCTCGTCGATGGTCGGACACTCCAGGAATCGGCAGTTGTCCATACTGTAGCGGATCATCTCCGTGATCTCGGGATAGCGGATCTCTTTTTTGAGGAAGGCCTGCACGGCCAGCTCGTCCGCGGCGTTAAAGGCCGTCGGGATGTTGCCGCCCTTTCTGATCGCCTCGTAGGCCAGTCCCAGTGCCGGGAAGTTCTCCATATCGGGCCGCTCAAAGGTCATCTGTCCCAGCTCATAGAAATCCATCTTATTGCCGCCCATGGGCCGCCGCTCGGGGTAGTAGAGGGCGTACTGGATCGGCAGACGCATGTCCGGAACGCCGAGCTGGGCGATGATGCCGCCGTCCTCGTACTCCACCATGGAGTGGATGACGCTCTGGGGATGCACCAGCACCTGGATCTGAGAGGGATCCACGTCGAAGAGCCACTTGGCTTCGATGACCTCCAGCCCCTTGTTGACGAGGGTGGAGGAGTCGATGGTGATCTTGGGACCCATGGACCAGGTGGGGTGGCGAAGGGCGTCTTCGGGGCCCACATTGATCAGGTCCTGCGCTTTTTTGCCTCTGAAGGGTCCGCCGGATGCGGTCAGCCAGATCTTCGCGATGGGGTTTCCTGTCTCTCCGTTCAGCGACTGGAAGATCGCGCTGTGCTCGCTGTCCACAGGCAGGATCGGAACGCCCTTTTCGGCGGCCAGCGGCATGATGATATGGCCGGCGGTGACCAGTGTCTCCTTGTTGGCCAGGGCGATCTTTTTGCCGGATTCGATGGCGGCCACGGTGGGTCTGACGCCCACCATTCCCATGATGGCGGTGACAAAATATTCATACCCCTCCATGGAAGCCACTTCCAGGATCCCGTCCATGCCCGCCAGGACTTGGACGTCCAGATCCTTCACGCGGATGCGCAGATCCTTCGCGGCGTCTTCGTCCCACATGACCGCCTTTTTGGGGCGGAACTCACGGATCTGGGACTCGATCAGGTCCACGCTCTTTCTGGCGCAGAGCGCGGTCACTTCAATGTCTTTCTGTTCTCTTGCTACATCCAGGGTCTGCCTGCCGATCGAGCCGGTGGAACCCAAAATCGCTATTTTTTTCATGAGTAATTGCCTTTCCGTATGTATTTAGATTGATCTGCTCACATGCGCACGCCTGTGTCGCCCCCGATATCGGAGGGCGTCTCCGGAACGCCTTCATCCTTCCAGACATCGGTATTGCTAAGGCCGATGTTGGACTCGTGGAAGACGGGGTCCAGGCCCCTGGCCATCTGATCCTCGTAGTCCTCCAGCGCCTTGAAGGCGATCTTGCCCAGAAGCAGGATCGCAATGATATTGACGACCGCTTCCAGACCCATCGTGATATCCGCCAGACTCCATGCGACGTCCAGACTGTTGCCGGCACCGATAAAGACCATGATGGCGGCTGCGACGCGAAAGACGGTCATCACGGTGGGGTTCTTGGTGATGAAGAGGATGTTGGCTTCCGCGTAGAAGTAGTTGCCGATGATGGAGGTGAAGGCAAACAGGCACACGATAACGGTGACAAAGTGGATCCCGATGGGGCCGATGACCCTGGCGACGCACTGCTGCAGGAGCGGGATGCCGGAGTATCCGCTTTCCGCCCAGTCCCCGGTCAAAAGGATCAGGAAAACCGTGGTGGAGCAGATCAGCAGCGTATCGATGTAGACGGAGATGATCTGGGCCAGACCCTGTTTGGCGGGGTGGGATACCGTCGCGGAGGCGCTGGCGTTGGGCGCAGAGCCCATGCCGGCCTCATTGGAGAAGAGTCCGCGCTTGATGCCCAGCACCATACAGGACCCCGTGAATCCGCCGAAGATCGCCCGGAAATCAAATGCATTCCGCATGATGAGCGCCAGGACGCCGGGGAGGCGTGTGATATTGGTGATGATCACGAAGATACCGACCGCGATGTAGAGGCCTGCCATGGCAGGCACGAGCACAGAGGAGATCTTTCCGATGACATCGCCCGCGAAGAAAATATAGAGCGAGGCGATGGCGAGGATCAGTCCGATCGCCGTGGGAAGAACGGTGCTCTCCATGTCTGCGGTATAGACGTCGAAGGCGGAGACGATATTGTATGCCTGCAGGCCGTTGAAGCCGAAGGCAAAGGTGGCGATCAGCGAGATCGCAAAGATGACGCCCAGCCATCTGGCGCCCAGAGCGCGCTCGATGTAGTAGGCGGGACCGCCCTTAAAGGAGTCGCCTTCTCTTTTCTTGTAGATCTGGGCAAGCGTACTCTCGACGAAAGCGGAAGCGGAGCCCAGGATGGCCATGAGCCACATCCAGAAAGCCGCGCCCGGACCTCCGAGGATGATCGCGGTCGCCACGCCGGCCATGTTGCCGGTGCCGACACGGGAAGCGGTGGCGATCATCAGCGCCTGGAAGGAAGAGACGCCCTTGTCCCCCTCTTTTTTCTCCATCATGCAGCGGAGCGCATCCTTGAAGCGGCGGACCTGCACAAAACGCGTGCGGATCGAAAAGTAGATGCCGCTGCCGGCGAGCAGATAGATCAGCAGCCAGGTGTAGAGAACATCATCGATACTGGTGAGTACTGTCGCAAGATCCATAGATTATCCCCTCTTTTTATGCGGTATCGTGTTTCATTATTCATTTATACTAACATATGTTTCAAAAAATAAAAACGGTTCTGTATAATGGGAAGGAAGGAGAATACAGACTTATGAGCGATTATTCAGACAGAAAAGATACAGACGATAACCGGGAAACAGAGGCAAAAGAGACAGAAGCGGCGGTCGTATGCATCGGCCAGGCGGTGGTCGACTGCATCACGCGCGGCGTCGCGGGCGACCCGCTCGGCATGGGCAAGACCCGCGCCCAGAGCATCACGCTCAATCTGGGCGGGGACGCGGTCAACGAGTCCTTTGTGCTGTCCTCATTGGGGCACCGGGCGGCGCTTGTCTGCGCGGTCGGCGATGACCTGGCCGGCAGATTTATCATGAACGAAGCGGGCCGCAGAGGACTGGAGACGGGCGGAATGACAGCCGTGCCGGGACTGGTGACGCCCGTTGCGAATATGTTTGTCAAAGAGGACGGCAGCCGCAGCTCTGTGACGAGCGCCGCGTCGCTGCTGCCGGGATATACGCCGGATGAAGCGTATGTTCGCGCCTGCGTAGAGAAAGGAGCCCGGATCGTATCCTTCGCCAGTCTCTTCAGGGCGCCGCTGGACCGGCCGGAAATCGTGTGCCGTCTCGTGCGGGCAGCGCATGAATGCGGCGCTGTCGTCTGTGCAGATACCAAAATACCGACCTTCCGCAGCATGACGCTGGAGGATCTGGCGCCGGTCCTTCCCATGATCGACTATATTTTCCCCAATGAAAGCGAAGCGGCATTTCTGACCGGCCTGAAGGGAA
>CACXGR010000238.1 GCA_902767235.1 uncultured Lachnospiraceae bacterium
ATGAGTATGGGATCGACTTCAAAGGTGACAGATCACAAAGAAATAAAGGAAGCGAAGAAGACGCGCAGGCCGGCTTTGGGACCGGGGAGAGCCGGGGAAGGATTTTTCTTTGTCTGCATGCTCGCGCTCTTTGCCAGTATATGCGGCATCATATTTGCTTTTACCAAGGCGTTTTTCCACTCGGACAGCGCATTCTTTGTGCAGCTGGCGGTGGAGCAGATGAAGACCGGCAAACTCTTTCCGCCCGGCATGTGCTACAGCACGGTTCTGTTTGTGAGATCGCCCAATCTGCTGCTGATCCCGATCCTGACCTTTGTCAAGGACTGGATCCTGGCAAGGGAGATCATGGTCATTGTGATGTGGATCATGCTGATCGCCGCGATCTTCTATTGCTTCTTCCCCAGGGGAGACCGCAATATCATGGCGGCGGTGATCTTCTGCATGCTCATGCTCAATCCCTATCAGACGCTGGATGTGGCGAATGAGACGACGGATATGCTGTTTTTCCAGGCGGCCTATGTCACGATCTTCTTCGACATCGCGATGGCGCTGGGGATCGTGCACAGGATCATTCTGCTGCGGGGCAGCGAAAAGACCGCATATAAGGCGTTTCTGATGGTCTTTCTTGCGGTGGTGCTCTTCTTCCCGCTGCTGGGCAGCATCCGGCAGGATATGAATCTCACCCTGCCGCTTGTGGCCGCGATCCTGGTCTTCTATTTTTTGGAACAGGATCAGGACGCCGCCAGGGTGCTGCGCACAAAGAGATGCGTTTTTACCGTCCTTCTGATCCTGGCGGTGGTTGCAGCAGGATTTGTATGCTACCGGCAGCTGGGAAAAATGTACTGGAGCGACGGCAAGGGCGCTTATCTGAAGATGGATAAGTACACGGGCCTGTGGTATTCCATCGGTATGTTTGTCAACTCCCTGACCGTGATCTTCGGCAATGTGGAGGGGGCGGTATTCATGTCCTTCCCGGGCCTGACCAAGTTCATAAACTATTGGTATGCGCTGCTCATCGTGTTTGTGATCCCGACGGCGGCGCTGATCCGCTACAAGAAGCATGAAAACCGCTTTACGCGATTTATGATCCTGTATACCTGGATCAGCAACCTGCTGGTGGCCGGGGTCTTTATTTCCTGCAATCAGCAGGCGTCCAGATATCTTCTGACGATCTATTTTGACGACGCGATGCTCTTTGCAGTGCTGCTGTCGGAGTATATGAAAAAGAGAGGGCGGCTCACGGCGCTTATGGCGGGACTGGCCGTCGTGGCATATTGCTCGATCTGCCACCTCTATTTCTGGGGACATTACCGGGACCGGATCGGTGAGAATCCGAACGGGGAGCTCATCAGCTTTTTGGAGGAGCATGACCTTCACTACGGGTACGGGTCCTTCTGGAACGCGAGCGTGAACACGGTGCTCTCGAACGGGGAGGTACAGGTTCTGCCGCTCTGGGATTACTCCGCGGAGAACGGCACGCGCAAAGCCTATAATCCCTCGGATTTCCGCGACTGGCTGAACAATCGGAACTGGTACAAGGCGAAGGACCATCCCGGAAAGTCCTTCGTGCTGCTCAAACAGTATGCGGAGGAGGACCAGAAGGAGCGGGAGAAGTGGATCGAGCAGAACGGCGACGATCCGTCAAATCCCTGGATCGACCAGACGCCGCCCGAAGAGGTCCTTGAGGAATTCTACAGTCTGAACCCGGAGGAGCTGACCTGCGGAGATTACAGGATCCTGGTATTTGAGGACAATGAGGAGTTGAGAAAACTTGGGGATACGCTGCTGGATGAGAAAAAAGAGAAAGAAAAACAGGAGCTTCACCCGGAACTGTAGTGAACGCCTTCTGCCGGCACTCCTTACGGCCTGTATACTGTGGCTTGTCTTTTACAGGGACGGATTTGTGCCCTTCGGCGTCAACACGCCGGCGGTGACAGATGCCAAACTGCAGTATTTGGACCTGTTCTCCTACTGCAGAGACGTGCTGACGGGTCAAAACAGTGCCGCCTATACTTTTTCCAACACCTTGGGAGGGGGCGCAGCGGCCATATGGGCCTATTATCTGGCCTCTCCCTTCAACCTGCTGGTGCTGCTGTTCCCCAAGGAGCAGATGAATCTGTTTTTGGAAGTACTGATCACGGTCAAACTCAGCGCGGCGTCGGCCGCTTTTGCATGGTTTATCCGCTGCCGTTTTGGAGACAGGGTTCGCCGGGAGATCGCGCTGATCCTGTCGGTCAGTTACGGGCTGATGCAGTATATGCTGGCACAGGGAAGCAATGTGATGTGGCTGGACGGCGTCATATTGCTTCCTTTTATTGTGATGGGGATCCACCGGGCGGCAGACGGGGCAGCATCCGGGCAGGGGACCGGGGGCGCCGGGAAACGTTTTCACCCCGCGGAGCTGGCGGTGCCCGCCGCCTTGTCTGTGCTGGCCAACTGGTATACGGGCGGCATCAATTATCTGTTCAGCTTCTTCTGGTTTCTGTACGAGGAGCTGAGAAAAGGGAAAAGCAGGCGCAGCAGGCCGGTGTCCGACCTTGGCCGGTACGCGCTGGGGATGGGAACGGGCCTCCTTTTGGCAGCCTTTCTGTTTCTTCCCAATGTCCTGCTGCTGAGCGCGGGAAAGGGAGCGGTCTGGCGTCCCTCAGCGGAAGCCGTCACCGGCGCCTTTCGCGGGAATCCGCTCTCCGTCTTTCGGAGCTATCGGATCGGTGAGCAGAGCGATCTCAGCCGGGTCTCCTTCTTCTGCGGCACCATGGCGATGTTCGGGACGGCGGCCTTCTTTTTGTCGGAGAGGATCCGGGTGAGAGAAAAAGCGGCGGCGGCCGCGATCGGCCTCTTTATATGGATGTCATATTTCTGGCAGCCGCTCTTCTATGTTTTTTCTCTATTTATGACGAATACCAGTTACTGGTACCGGTACGGGTATCTCGGGAGCTTCCTGCTTCTGTATTTTGCCGCCTACTGGGCAGGATCGCTGCCCAAGGGGGGCAGGTTCCGAAACGCCCGGCAGTGGTCGGTCATCCCGAAGGCGGGAGGCCTGTGCCTGGCGCTGGTCATCATCTCGCAGAAAATATGGCCGTCGGGAGGAAGCGGGAGCACGAGGATCGCTGTCCTCATGCTGCTGGCTGTCACGATCCTTACAGGCGCGGCCTATGCACCCGAAGGGCTACGGGGGATACCGCTTTTGGAAGCTCTATGGATGACACGTGAGGAGCCGGAAACAGAAGTGCCGGTGCGCTCCCGGGGTCTCAGACAGGCCGCTGCAGCGGCGATGCTCGCCCTGTGTCTTCTCGAGGCTTTTCTCCAGACCCGTGCGATGTTTCGGATCTATCACACGGATACGGCACAGGAGTACGCCGCCTACAGCACAGAACAGCAGGCCCAGATCAGAGAAGTCGGAGCTTTTGATCCGGACGGATTTTACCGGATCTCGCAGACTGCGGCCAGGATCACCAATATCGACGGGCTGACAGGCGCATATTTAGATGCCATGGCCTACGGGTATGCCTCGATCAGCGGCTATACATCCTGTCCCGAGAATATGCAGCTGGACTTTCTGGACCGGATCGGATACAGAAAGGAATATGACAGCTTTAATATCGTAAACACCTCTTTCCTGCCGGCGGATTCGCTCCTAAGTGTGCGGTATGTCCTGTCGCCCTATGGGATACCGGGGCTGGAAGAAGCGGAGGATCTTCGCGCGCACAATGGCAAGTCGGTATTCAGAAATCCGTATGTGCTTCCCGCAGCGATACTCCTGGAGGAAGCG
>CACXGR010000239.1 GCA_902767235.1 uncultured Lachnospiraceae bacterium
ATCACCGCGTAGTCCGGGCGCTTTCCGATGACGCCGCCGGGGGAGTAGGCATCCTGATGGCGCCTCTTTTTGGCCACCGTATAATGATTGACCATGGAGTCCATGTTGCCTGAAGAGACGAGAAAGCCCAGACGGGGCTCGCCGTAGAGCTGCACACTTGCCGGATCGCGCCAGTCGGGCTGACAGATCAGGGCGACACTGTATCCGCGAGACTGCAAAAGGCGGCTGATGATCGCCGTGCCGAAGCTCGAGTGGTCCACGTAGGCGTCGCCGCTGACGTAGACGAAGTCGGGCTGTGAGATGCCGTCCTGTATGAGATCTTGTTTGCTGATGGGTAAGAAGCCGTTGGGCATGGGAATCCTCATTTCATAGAGCACTGCGCGACGAGGGCAGCCTCTTTGCAGCGGGTTAGCATGATCAGGTCATTTGGGTCATTACAGCGTGTTTTTCTGACCGGCCCGATAGATCGTGGCGAGGCCCCCGTGGGAGGTCTCCCTGTATTTTTCATCCATATCCAGACCTGTGCGGTACATAGTGGCGACCACGTCGTCAAAAGAGATCTTCCGCGTGGTGTAAAGAAAGCGCGACAGGTTTACAGCGGTGATCGCGTGCATGGCGGCGACGGCATTGCGTTCGATGCAGGGAATCTGCACCAGTCCGTTCACCGGGTCGCAGGTGAGACCGAGATTGTGTTCCATCGCGATCTCCGCGGCATATTCGATCTGGTCGATGTTGAGCTTATTGAGCGTGGCGACTGCGGCGGCTGTCATAGAGCAAGCGCTCCCAATCTCCGCCTGACACCCGCATTCCGCGCCGGAAATACTGGCGTTTGTGCGGATCACATTTCCCACCAGTCCCGCGACCGCCAGAGCGTCCAGGATCTCCTCCTCAGGAAACCCGCGGTCTTTGTGCATGTAATACATGACCGCCGGCAAAACACCGCAGCTCCCGCAGGTAGGCGATGTCACTACAATGTTCTCGTCAGCGTTTTCTTCGCTGACAGCATAGGCATAGGCGGCGATCACGCGGTTCATGGTCACATCCGCACTCTCATTGTAGCAGCGCTTTTCGTAGAGCAGCTTTGCTTTTCTGGCCACATTCAGGCCGCCGGGCAGGACCCCTTCGGCGGTCAGGCCGCGCTCGACAGAATCCTTCATGGCCTCCCAGACTCCGGCGAGAGAGGAGCGGAGCGACGGCCCCTCCATTTGGCTGATGAATTCGAGGAGTGTGATATTTTGACTGCGGCAGTAGTCCAGCATCTGAGTAAAATTCTCCTGCGGATAGACCTCGCGCTCCTCCTCTGAGGTCTCGCCCTCGATACGGATGGAACCGCCTCCTACGCTGAAGATCCGGGTCACACCCAGGAGCTCATCGCCCTGCAGGGCTTCAAAGAGCATCGTGTTGGGATGCGGCAGGTCGCGCGTGGTCCGGTCGAAAAGGACTGTGGCGCCCGGAAGAGCAGACAGGATCGCTTTGCCGGTGCCGTGTCCCTCACCGGTAAAGGCGAGCGAGCCGTAAAGCGTGACACGGAAGTGATCTGCTTCCGGATAGCGGCCGGCGAAGATCCCGGCGGCGCGATACGGGCCTACTGTGTGGGAACTGGAAGGGCCGTGGCCGATCTTGTATATGCTTTTTATGCTTTTCATTGCCATAGTGAGTGATTTCCTTTTGGAGGTTCTCGGGGAACATATCAGAAGAATAATTAGTGATAAGACATTATAACATATGGAGCGTGAAGCTGTGCGGCAATGCCTCCGCTGCTATATTTAACACCGGTTTTTTCGACAGCGGGTGCGGCGGCATCCGCTGTTTGCTATAATATAGGCGGAGTTGTCTTTCGGAAGTTACATCAGACAGTGAATTTGAGAACTCCGGCAAGAATGCGCAGATACCTGTGAGGAGAAGCACGATGCTCAGCAAAGAAAAGGCAATGGACGGAGTCCATCTCTTTGTCCTGGACCTGGACGGGACCGTATATCTGGGCGATCAGCCAATAAAAGGCTCGATCGAGTTCGTCCGGGAACTGGAGGCGGCTAAGGACAGAGACTTTATTTTTTTCACTAATAACGCCTCAAAGGTGCCGGCGGTCTATGTCGAAAAGCTGCGGAAAATGGGACTGGTAGTTTCCGTCGACAAAGTGGTCACGGCGGGCGATGTGTGCGCGCTGTACATAATGAATGAGTTTCCGTGGGGACGAGTCTACCTGAACGGCATGCCGCTCCTTACAGAGAACTGGAAAGAGATCGGAAAGAATCCGCTGGCGCGGAAAGTGAAGATGGCGGACCTCACTCACAATATGGACATCAGAAGAATCAAGAATCCGCGGCAGAAGG
>CACXGR010000240.1 GCA_902767235.1 uncultured Lachnospiraceae bacterium
GATCACGGACTTCGAGGAAGTGGTCAAGCTGGACACCAAATATATCACAAACTGGAGCTTAGGACTCGATCTATGGATCCTGCTCAAAACCGTGTGGATCGTACTGACCGGGCGCGGGGCGATGTAAAGGACGAATTATGGTTAAAGTCATCACTTACGGAACATACGATATGCTTCATTACGGCCATATCCGGCTGATGGAGCGCGCCAAGGCACTGGGGGACTATCTGATCGTGGGTATCACCTCCAGCGACTATGACAAATACAGAGGAAAGATCAACGTCGAGCAGCCGCTGGTCGAGAGGATCAAAGCCGTCAAGGAGACCGGCATCCCAGATGAGATCATCGTCGAGGAATATGAAGGCCAGAAGATCAACGACATCATTTCCTACGGCGTCGATATTTTCGCCATCGGATCCGACTGGAAGGGAAAATTCGATTACCTGAACGAGTACTGCAAGGTCGTCTACCTGGACAGGACCGAGGGCATTTCCAGTTCCGAGATCCGCACCAAGGAGAACAAGATCCGCATCGGCGTCGCCGGAGACGCAGCTCAGGAAGAGTTTATGAAGTATGTCTCGGAGTGCGGCTATGTGAACGGGGCGGAAGTGACCGGCATCTATTCCGAGGAGACGGCGAGTCCGGAGATCACAAACCTTGACCACAAGCTCTTTGACAGCTACGACGAACTTCTTGAGGCCTGCGACGCGGTCTATCTGGCGCCCCGCCCCGAGAAGCGCTATGAGATGGCTCGCAAAGCCCTGCTGGCGGGCAAGCACGCCCTGTGCAAATCCCCCATCGCACTCAGCGGAGACCAGTGCAGAGAGCTCTTCAAGATCGCCGAAGACAAGCACCTGATCCTCATGGATGCCATCAAGACGGCCTACTCGACGGCCTACAACCGCCTGCGCCTTCTGGTCAAATCGGGCAAAATAGGAAAGGTCATATCGATCAGTGCCAACTGCACCAGTCTCGCAGAGGGCAAGGACATCGGGGACTTCCGCTACCAGTGGAACACCATCCAGTCCTGGGGACCCATCGCTATGATGCCGGTCTTCCAGATGCTGGGCACGGACTACACAGATGTCCGATACATCTGCCGCAAAAATGAGAATCGCCCGAATATCGACGCTTTCCTCGAAATGGACTTCCTCTACCCTTCGGCGACAGCCAACATCAAGCTCGGCAACGAAGTCAAATCGGAGAGCGACCTGATCGTCGCGGGCACCAAGGGCTACATCTACGTACCGTCTCCCTGGTGGAAGACGGACTATTTTGAGATCCGCTACGAGGACACCTCCAAGAACTCCCGCTTCTTCTATCAGCTGGACGGGGAGGGCATTCGCTTCGAGCTGGTCACCTTTGTCAGGTCCGTCCGCGAAGCCGCCTACCTCTCTGACGCCCATCTGGAGAAGAAGACGACCGAGTGCATCAGCGAGACCATTCACAGATACAGCGAAGGTAAAAACGTTATTGTACTGGAGAGATAGCACATAATGAGAGTATTTGTAACCGGCGTAAACGGGCAGCTCGGCCATGACTGCGTCAAAGAACTTACCAAGAGAGGATACGAAACCGTTGCCTCCGGCATTCGGGAAATGCCGGCCGGATTGTCGCCGGCCGCCTATTTCCGGCTGGACATCACCGATCGCGAAGCGGTGATGCGCATCATCGGTTCCGTTCATCCCGACGTGATCATCCACTGCGCAGCCTGGACCGCCGTGGACGCTGCCGAGGAAGAAGAGAACCGCCCCAAAGTCTATGCCGTAAACGCACAGGGCACGCACAACATCGCGGAGGCCGCCAAGTCTGTCGACGCCAAAATGGTCTACATAAGCACAGACTATGTCTTTGACGGAAAGGGCGAGCGTCCCTGGCAGCCGGATGACAAGAACTACGCACCGCTCAATGTCTACGGAAAGAGCAAGCTGGAAGGAGAGATGGCAGTTAACGCCCTCCTCACCAAATACTTTATCGTCAGAATTGAATGGGTCTTCGGTGTCAACGGCAAAAACTTCGTCAAGACGATACTGAATCTCGGCAAAAACCGCGACACTGTCCGTGTCGTCAACGACCAGGTCGGCACACCGACCTACACCTGCGATCTGGCCCGGCTTCTGGCCGACATGATCGAAACCGACAAATACGGCTATTACCACGCGACGAATGAGGGCGGATATATCAGCTGGTACGACTTTGCCCGGGAGATCTACCGACAGTCAGGCATTACCACTTCTGTAGTGCCGGTCACCACAGCCGAGTACGGCCTCAGTAAGGCCGCCCGGCCCTTCAACAGCCGTCTGGACAAGAGTAAACTCCTGGAGGCCAGATTCACGCCCATGCCGGACTGGAAGGATGCGCTGAGGAGGTTTTTGGGGGAGATTGGCGTCGAAACGGATGCCCTATAGATTCGATGAATTTTTTTTGCATACTTGTTGTAAAAACCCTTCTTTGGCGGATATTCCGCCAAAGAAGGGTTTTGTAAATGGGTACTTATACAGGTCATATGTATAAGTATGTATTTTCATTACCTTTCTTTAGCGGAATATTCGCCAAAGAAGAGAAAAAACAACAGGGATCAGAAGCTAAGCACACCAGTGGACTGCAGGAACAGAATAAACATAATGACCGGCACGACATATTTGATCATCACGCAATACAGGCCCTTGAGCCCGAATCTGCGTCCACCGTGCTCCACCTCCTCGACGATCCACGAGGGACCTACGACCCATCCGATCAGGATC
>CACXGR010000241.1 GCA_902767235.1 uncultured Lachnospiraceae bacterium
CTCATCCGCTTCCGCACGCACGACCTCTCCAGGATCATCCCGGGCGAGTGCCCCTGCGGCAGCAAGTTCCCCCGCATCGACGTGATCAACGGTCGAAGCGACGACATGATGAAGATCAAGGGCGTCAACGTGTTCCCCAAACAGATCGAGGAGATCCTGGGAACCTTCCCCGAGCTGTCCAGCGAGTACCAGATCCGCATCTCCCACCTCGACGGAAAAGACAGCATGCGTATCTACGTGGAAGCCAGCGGAAGCAACGACTTCAAGGCTCTGCAGCAGCAGATCGCGGCGGCGGTCAAGAGCAGGATCGGATTCACGCCTATCGTATACGTCGTGGAGCTGGGCTTTTTGCCGCGCAGCGAGAAGAAGTCCAAGAGAGTCATCGACGAGAGATTCAACTGATCAGACAACGCGCACAAGCGCACAAAAAGACAGGCCTGCCGCCTGTCTTTTTTGTTATACTCTATTCTATACAGGAGGTAACAGCATGAAGGTTTGTCTTTTGAATGAATCCTTTCCGCCGGTCATCGACGGTGTTGTCAATGTGATGATGAATTATGCGAAATATATGATGCGTGACTTCGGCGCCAAGATCGAAGTCGGCACGCCTGAGTACCCGGACGGCAAATACGACGAGTATCCCTACAAGGTGGTGGCCTATCCGAGTTTTGACACGGCGGAGCAGGCCAACGGCTACAGGACCGGCAATCCGCTGGTCGGGAAAGCCGTCTCGGAACTGGCGGATTTTGGTCCGGATATCATTCATTCCCACTGCCCGGCGACGGCGACCGTCGTGGCGCGGCTCCTGCGGGAGATGACCGGAGCGCCGATCATTTTCACTTACCACACCAAATATGACATTGATATCCGAAGAGCTGCCAAAATAGACCTGATCGCCGAGGAGACCATCAAGGCGATGGTCGGCAATATCGAGGCCTGCGACGACATCTGGGTAGTCAGCGACGGGGCCGGCAAGTCCCTCAAAGCATTGGGCTTTCAGGGGGATTACCGCGTCATGAACAACGGCGTCGATTTCGCCAAGGGCAGGGTGGACAAGGAGACGGTCGCAAAGGTCACCGCCGGCTATGACCTGCCCGAGGACGTTCCGATGTTTCTGTATGTGGGGAGGCTGATCAATTACAAGAACCTTCCGCTGATCCTGGACGCGCTGAAGATCCTGGCGGACAGCGGGCAGGACTTCCGGATGGTCTTCGTGGGAAAAGGCCCGGACAGGGAGATCCTGGAAAAGAAGGCGGCGGAGCTTGGCCTTATGGGCGCAAGCCGCCCCAAAGTGTTCTTTACCGGGCCGGTCTATGACCGCGATGAGCTTCGCGCCTGGAATACCAGGGCGGACCTCTTCCTCTTTCCGTCTACCTTCGATACCAACGGACTCGTGGTGCGGGAGGCGGCGGCCTGCGGCTTGGCCAGCATTCTCGTCAAGGATTCCTGTGCAGCGGAGGGAATCACGGACGACCGCAACGGTTTTATCATCGGGGAGTCCGCGGAGGATATGGCGGCGCTTTTAAAGAAGCTCTGCGGCGACCTCGATCACGTGCATGACGTGGGACAGCATGCGATGGACGAGATCTATATGTCCTGGGAGGAGTGCGTGGCCAGGGCATATGATCGGTACGAGTATATTTTGGCAAAAAAACAGATCGGGGCACTGCCGCATCACAAAAAGCAGGTGACAGACGATGTGGTGAAGGTCGTCGCCAAGGCGATGACGGAGGAGGACAAGCTCCGCAAGACCGTGCATGCCAAGTTCGGTGACCTGCGGGGCAAGGCGCTTAAGATGAAGGAGTTCACGAAAGCAGAGATCCGGGCCGGAGAATCCGAGGATCTGCGGTGGAACGACATCCTTGAAGACGTGTGGACAGAGGCGGAGGAGCTCTTTAAGAAGTGAAAAAACAATTCGATTTCCGAAAGATGTCATTTTACCAGATCTGGATCCGCAGTTTCTGCGACGGAAACGGGGACGGCATCGGCGACCTGTACGGCGTCTATGACAAGCTGGAATATATCAAGGCGCTGGGCGTGGACGGCATCTGGTTCAGTCCGATCTATCCCTCCCCCAACGCTGACTACGGCTACGACATCTCGGACTACAAGGACATACATCCCGACTACGGCACACTGGAACAGTTCCAAAAAGTGCTGGACCGCGCCCACGAGCTGGGCATGAAGGTGCTGCTGGACCTGGTGATCAACCACACCTCCGATGAACACCCCTGGTTCATCGAGAGCTGCAAGGGCGGGGACAACCCCTACAGCGACTATTACATCTGGCGCGATCCCCGCTTTAAGGGCGAGGAGAAGCTGCCTCCCAACAACTGGTACAGCCAGTTCGAGGGCATCGCCTGGGAGTACAACGAGCAGAGGGGACAGTATTTTCTGCACGTCTTTGCCAAAAAACAGCCGGACCTCAACATGGACAACCCCAAGGTCCGCGAGGAGGTCAAGAGCATCATGCGATTCTGGCTGGATATGGGCGTGGACGGCTTCCGCGAGGACGTCATCAACTTCATCTCCAAGAATCCGGATATGCCCGACGGGTGGTCCTTTGTGCCGGCGATCAACGGACTGCCCTTTTACAAGGACGGCCCGAATCTGCACAAATATCTGAAGGAATTCCGCGCGGTAGCGAGGGAATACGGCGCCGTCCAGATCGGCGAGGCGCCCTTCACAACGGTTCAGACAGCGCTGACCTACATCGGCGGCAGGGACCGCGTGCTGGATATGCTGATCCAGTTCGATACCATGATGGCGGACTGCTTCATGACGGAGTATGTCTATCACGGTTTCTGGCTGCGGAAACTCAAGAGCGCTTTCCGGAAGTGGCAGTACGGGCTGCAGGGGAAGGCATGGTTCGCCCTGTATCTGGAAAATCACGATCATCCCCGCGTAGTAAACCGCTACGGCAGCCTCAAGCACTGGAAGGCATCGGGCTCTATGCTGGCGGCCTGCTATATTTTGCAGCGGGGAACGCCCTTCCTCTATCAGGGGCAGGAGCTGGGCATGACCAATATCGCACTCAATTCCATCGACAAATATCTCGATGTGGCGGCCAAAAACGCCTATCACTCCTTCCACCTCAAGGAGTCGGTGGAGCGGAGGCTGGAGAGGATCCATGTCTCCACGCGGGACTCGGCCCGGACGCCGGTACAGTGGACAGGCGGACGTGCCGCCGGCTTCACGACGGGAAAACCCTGGTTCTACGTCAACCCGAATTATACCTTCATCAACGCAGAGGCGGAAGAGAAGGATCCGCTCAGTATCCTGAACTTCTACCGCCGCTGCCTTCTGCTCAGGAAGAGCAGCGAAACGCTGCTGTGGGGCACCTACCGGGAGTACTTTCCGCTGAGCCGGAAGCTGTTCATGTTCGAGAGAAAACATAAAAAAGATGCGCTCAAAACGGAGCGGATCCTCGTCATATGCTCCTTCCACGCGGAAGCGTTCTCTTACAGGCTGCCCAAAGGGTATGATCCCCAAAGGGGCAGGCTGATCCTGGACAACTATATTTCCGAGAAGGACCTGGCAGCGGGAACGTACAGGAGAAAGAAAGACGCTGAAGACGGCGGCCGGCTGAGCGCGGGAAGAATGGGGAGGCTTCTGCCTTACGAGGCGCAGGTCTGGAGGTTTTGACAACAGGGAATCTATGGTATACTTAGAGGGTACCTTGTATCTTCAACAGCCAGGTATACTGTGGAGGTAAGAGATGATGGTCAGAAGACTATTTACGGCAGCGTTTCTTGCGGCAGCGGTGCTGACAGCGGGATGTGCCGGGCAGGGTGGAGCAGCGGCGCAGCCGGCGGAGGAATCCGGAGGGAGCGCGGCGCAGGAAGGAGAAGACCGGGAGGAAGCTGCCGGCGGCGACGCGGAGCTGACGGAAGAAACCGGCGAGGCGGATCCGGCGGACACGGCGGATACGGAAGAGGCTCCCGCAGCGCTTGCAGAAGATATCCGCGAGGATGAGGAAGAGACAGAACCGGCGGAGACGGACCTGATCACCTTTGAGAGCAGTGACGGCTGGTTCGTGAAGTACGATGCCAATCTGATCGCAGTGACAGAGGGAGATACGGACGTCACGTTTGAGTACATCGGGGAGAGCAGCGGCGAAAACCGGATCACGATCCGCTATGTGAGTCAGGAGATACCGGACGAAGCTTTATATGAAGCCATGGCGGTGGACGATGGACTGCCGGAGCATGTGAGGCGAGAGGGATATTTTGCCGGAAGGAGCGACGTGTGGTCACTGCGGGCGGCGCTCACAAATGTGAACGGAGAAGAGACCGGACGGGAATATATCGCGGTGGAGCACAATGACGGGACTCTGATCGTGGACGTTCTGTCTGATCCTGAAGAGGACGAGGCGATCAGGGCGAAGATCTCCGCTGTCCTGTCCGGGGTCCTGGATTCTTTTACTTTCACAGAACACCGGCCCCAGACAATGTACACCTATGTGAGCGGCAGGTATGAAGAGATCCTCCCGGACGAGCGCGCGGATGACGCGGCTGCAGACGCGGAGAGCGCAGAGACGGCGGGAACCGGACAAGCGGCAGAGACTGCTGAGAGCAGGACCGGCTTCGTAGAGCTCGGTGAGGACCACACCGGCCTGATCAGCCTGCAGGATGAGATCCCGATCATTTGGTACTGCAGGGACGGGGTCATACTGGACGCGGACAGCGGAGAGCAGATCTACGAGTACAATATTGAAGATGATCTTCTGTATCTGAGAGACGTGAATTCCGACGCGACATTTGAATTCGAGCGTGTCATTGAATAGCAGAGAGATCGTACCACCGAGAAAATGAATATAGGGACCTGAAGAGAACGCAGAGGCGGCAGGAGCAGTTTGGAGCCGGACTGCGCTCTCTTTATATTAAGGCGAAGGGAGGCGGATATGGCAGGGAGCAGACATTATAGTGCCTTTATTTCCTACAGGCATTTGGAACCGGATGCGTATGTGGCGGAGCGGCTGCAGCGGATGCTGGAGAGCTATCGGCCGCCCAAGGGCGCGGGTGTGAAAGACCGGATCGAATACGTCTTTCTGGACAGGGCGGAGCTTCCCACCAGCAAGAGCCTGGACCAGTCTCTCAAGGATGCGCTTCACAATTCAGACTACCTGATCGTCATCCTGTCGGAGAAATATAAGGAGTCCATATGGTGCATGGAGGAGATCCGCGTCTTCAAAGAGATCCATGGCGGCCGGGTGGACCGCATCCTGCCGATACTGGTCCAGGGGGAGCCCGCGGATGCCCTGCCCGGGGAGATCTGCTTCGAGGAGTATGCGGAGACGGGACCCGACGGCACAGAAAGGGTGGTCCGAAAGGAGTTGGAACCTCTCTGCTGCGATGTCAGGGGGAACAGCCGCAAAGAGATCGACCGCAAGCTGAAGGTGGAGTTTCTTCGCCTTGCAGCGCCGATGCTCGGATGCGGATTTGACGACCTCTATCAGAGGCACAGAAGGCGCGAGAAGCAGAGACAGGCCGTCTTGACCGGCTCGGCATTTGCCCTCCTGACGGCGATCCTGGCAGTCGTCCTGGCCTCCTACCACAAGGTCTCTGTCTCGCAGCGGCAATACAGGCAGAGCCTTTTGACCAGCTATACACTGACGGGAACGGAGCGGTCAGGGGAGCAGGACGGCAGGGAGGCGATGGCCTATTATGCCAAAGTATTGAAGGATGACCGCATGAACGGGGACGCGAGGACAGGAGCCCTGCTTGAACTTCAGAAACAGGCATGGATCGTCCGGGAGGAGGAAGGTGAAGCGGTCCCGGCAGCGGGAGAGGAACAGACCTGTACTATCGATATTGATGAGAGCACGATCACGGTGAGGATGGCAGATGGCGCAAGTTATGTGATGCCGAGACCCACAGGGGTCAGCAGCGATCTTAAAGCGCGCAGCAGCTATGGCAGCGGTGAGGACAGCCTGCCTGCGGTCGCGCCGGTTGCGGGAGAGGGCGGAACGCGGTTCGCGGTATATTTTGGCGGATACCTCTATCTGTATGAGCCCCTGGGAGGAGCCGGAGGAGGGGGGGCGACCGAATGCGCCGCGGCAAGGACGGCGGACCTGGGGACGTTCTTTGCGGAGAACTATTCCATCTACAACTACCGCTATGACGCGAATCTGTATGTCTCCCCGAGCGGGACACGGCTCGCCGTCAGAAGCGACAACGCGTTTGCGATGGTGGACATCGCCTCGTGGACGATCCTTCATGTGCGGGATGTGGGACCCTTTACCTGGAAAGCACTGCTGTTCAGCCCCCAGGAGGACAGATACGCGGTCTGCAGGCTTGCCAGCACGGACTTCGGAAACAACGGACCGATCGTCGAGATCTTCGGTATGGACGGCGCTAAGTGGGGAACGAGCGAGAAGGACACGAAGTATGACTTTGTGGGCGCCGGATTCAGCCGGGACGGGAATAGGATCCTGTGGGCGCGCACGAACCGGATCAGCCTGCTCAGCGGAACCAACGCGGACCGAGTGTCTGCGGAGCTCGTGACCGACCGGCCGGTGACGAAGGTGACGATGCAGGAGGACGGGAGCTTTACAGCGGAATTTGCCGGCGGGGAAGTCAAAAGATACAGGGTCGTCAGCTTTGTGCCGGCGGTGGATACGGCCCAGGTGTCGTTTGAAGAAAGCGAAGACAACGCTTACCGGAACATAGACGAGGCGGAGAGAAAACAACTGGAGGAGACGCTGGGCAGGCAGATCCTCTTCAAAGCACCTTATCCCGGAGGGAGCGCAGTGGCGGCCACGGGAGGCACCGTGTTCCTCTTCAGGGACGGGGAGACGGAGCCCTTCCGGGCGATTGAGACAGAGCACAGCGGAATGATCTTTCAGATCGCGGCCGACGGGCAGAGCACGCTGGTGATCGGGATCATGGAGGAAGACGGGGACGAGTTCCTCGAGATCTGGGACTATGACCAGGGACTTCACTTCACGAATCTGAAGGAGGATTACCTGGGACGGGAGATTAAGATCGGAGAAGACGGAACGCTGTACTACAGGCGAAACGCGCCCGCCTACGGCGTGGATGAGATCCGGGCGCTGAGGCTTGCGGCGCCGGAGCCGGATGAGGCCGCAGTCCGCCTGCTGGAATCGCTGACATCCGGCGGGCTCGACGACAGTCTGCGGATGGAGATCAAGGATCCGGTATATGACTCGGATATGGGAAACTGGAAGGATCTGATGGAGGAGATAAATGGCTGAACACACGAATTTTGGCAGATTTGCAAAGGCAGCACTGGAGAGGAACTGGAAACTGAAAAGGAATGATATCGGACCGGACGCCCGTCTGGCAAAGTGGGGGATGACGTTTACGACAAAATCTTATGAGATCGGGGAGATTGGCCACTTCTGCATCATGAGGCTGAAGGCCCTGGGCGGAATCATGAAGATGGAGACGGTTATCTTCGCGCCGACCGGCGTGGACGCGCCGCTGATGAATCTGGACTGGGTAAAGGTGCTCGGAAAGGAGACGCTGATCGCGGAGCTCTATGATACACAGCTGCAGCCGTGGCCTGAGGAGAAGCAGGCGGAGTTTAAGAAGATCGCCGCCAGAGACAGCGATCTGGAAGACCGGGTGAACGAGCCGCACTGGTACGACAGCATCCGGTATTCCTGCTCCTATAATAAGAGCGGAAAAGGGCTCTCGGAGCGCTTCAACCGGACAGGGCAGGCCTACATCGGTATTTACTGCGCGCAGCTCTCAGAGGCGCCGGCCTGTGACGGGGAGGACCGGGAGGAGAAGCGCAGGAAGGTGCGGGATTTTGCAGGGCATCTGTACGAAGAAGGCGGACAGGCAGTGAACATGCTCACAAAGCTCTTCGGAAAAGAAACCGCAGAGCGGGTGATCCTGCAGCACATGTATGGGGTGTGACGGAATCAAAAGAGGGTGCCGCTCTTGCTGATCGATCAGCAAGAGCGGCACCCTCTTTGTTCTGCGATGCGGAAGATGGGACTTGAACCCACACGGTGTAACCACCACAAGATCCTTAGTCTTGCTCGTCTGCCAGTTCCGACACTTCCGCGC
>CACXGR010000242.1 GCA_902767235.1 uncultured Lachnospiraceae bacterium
GATCCCCGCATCGGACATTTCCGAGCAGATCTCACTGGCCTCCAAGGAGGCCAGCGGGACCGGCAATATGAAGTTCATGCTCAACGGCGCGGTGACGCTGGGAACGATGGACGGCGCGAATGTCGAGATCGCGCAGCTGGTCGGCGAGGACAATATTTTTACATTCGGACAGTCTTCCGAGGAGGTCATCGGGCACTACGAGAAGGGAGATTATGTCTCCAGGGACTGGTACAAGAAGGACAAGAGACTTGCGGAGGCAGTGGACTTCCTCATCAGCAAAGAGATGGTGGAGACCGGCGACAAGAAACTCCTCAAACAGCTCTACGACGAGCTGCTCGGCAAGGACTGGTTCATGACCTTCCCCGACTTCAGAAGCTACTGCAAGGCCAAGGATGATGCGCTGGCAGCCTATGAAGACAGAAAGAGCTGGGCGAAGAAAATGGTGGTCAACATCGCAAAGGCGGGATATTTCTCCTCCGACAGGACCATCGAGCAGTACAACAGGGAAATATGGCATCTGGAAAAGGATTCGTAAAGAAATGCGCGCCCGCAAGGCGCGCATTTTTTGCGTGCACAAGACGCAGAGCCCAGACGGCTGTGTTATGATAGTAGATAATACAAACTATGATTTCACGGAGATAAATAACATGCTTTCAACGCTGATCCCTTTTCTGGCAACGCTGATGATTACCTTCACGTTCTGCATTCTTTCGCGCAGACCTTTCGGCAAGTGTATTGTGATGACGCTGTACTTTATGTCGGTGACCCTGTATGTGAGCCAATACCTGGCAAGGTCCTTTCAACCGGGCTTCTATGTGCTGATCGCGGCGGGCGCCCTCGCAATACCGCTGTTCTTTATGATGGGCGGCGCTTCGAAGAACGCGGGCTATATTCTGACCGGGGGACTGTGGGCCTATATCGGCTGCCTTCTGGTCGTCAGCATCATGGATGCGGGCCGCAGCCTGTATAGCTGGGATGAGCTGATGCACTGGGGCAAGATGGTCAAGGAGATGTTCCGCCTCGACCGCTTCTACTGCGTGACGGAATCCACGCTGTACCGCCACAAGGACTACCCGCCCTTTGTGGCGATCCTGGAGTACGCCTGGTGCCGATTCGGAGGCGGGTATTCCGAGCCCCATGTCGCCCAGGCCGTGCATCTTCTCAACATCTCGCTGATCGTCCCGTATCTGTTCGAGCAGTTCCGGGCCCGCAAGAGAAGCTTCGGCGCGGCGTTGTCGGGGATCGTGAAGGGGGCGCTGGCAGCGGGGATCCTGCTGATCCTGTGTTCACTGTGCGACCCGAACGCCAATATCAGTTCGATCTACGAGGACATCACGATCGCATTGATGTTCGCCTACAGCGCATTTCTGGTGTACCGGAAGGAGTACCGGTCCGTCTGGGGCACATTCGCATATATGCTCTCTCTGGCGGCGCTGATCGGCACCAAGCAGATCGGGATCGCCTTTGTCGGCCTGTCTCTGCTGTATCTTCTGCTGTCGTCGCTGTTCCTGAATGAAGACAGCAAAGGAAAGCGGGCGGGCATCCTCTGCGCGGCCGTCTCTGCCGTGGCTGCGGCGGTCTATTATATATCCTGGGACAGGAAGGCGGCATCCTACGAGAGTGCGAGGCAGTTTGACCTGGGGAGCAATATCAGTATCTCCGCCTTTCTCAAAGTGATCACGGACGCCTCGGACCGCGTGCACAGGGACATGCTCAAGAGATTCATCTTTGCCCTGTTTGAAAAGAACATCGCGGGCGCGCCGCTGGCCGTCACCTATTTTACTTCCTTTCTGGCGGTCCTTCTCCTTCTGATCGCGCTGGGCTATGTGTTCCGGGACAAAATATCTATGGCCGAACGAATCATCCTGGGGATCGTCTTTACGGCAGGCGAGGGCGGCTATGCGCTCATGATGCTGATGCTCTACGAGCTCGCCTTTGAGACCCAGGAGATGAACAGCATGCACAGTTTCGTGCGCTACATGGGATCTTATTTTCTGGCGGAACTGGTGCTGCTCTTCGCCATTGCGGTCTGGCTGTGGGGAAAGAGGTCGCCGGTCTTTCAGAAGACGCGCAGCATGTGCATCGCTTTCATGCTGGCGGCTGTGCTGGTCGTGCCGGCAAAGCTGAGCTTTTTGCTGCCCCAGGGCATATTGGGGGACCGGGTCTATGATTCACGCCAGTACGGCAGTTTTATCACGGAACATGTCAAAAAGGGGTCCAACATCTATCTTCTCTATCACAGAACCGACGGAGACCGTGAGCAGATCACCTACAGCTACTTTGTGGACGGCTCCTGGATCGACCACGCTTATTACGACATGTCCGAGGAAAACCTGACAAAGCTGGATACCGGCGCACTGGAGGACACGCTCAGGACGGACGATTATCTCTTCGCGATGGAAGTCACGGATGGGATGAACCGCGCGCTGTCCGCTTACAACGGCGGAAAGAAGCTGAAGGACTACACACTCTACGAGATACAGAAGAAGGCCGGAAAGATCACGCTGGCAGAGGTCAAAAAATAGCGGGCGGCCCGGGCCGGGAAAGGAAGTGAAAGAAAGCGTACCGTATGAGCAGGGGAGGCAGCGGGGATGGGAAACGAAGAGCCCGGCAGCGAGAGGGCTGCAAGAATGCAAAGACGCCGCAGAAGAGAGAAAAAGAGGCGTGAACAGGAAGTACACCTGCAGAAAA
>CACXGR010000243.1 GCA_902767235.1 uncultured Lachnospiraceae bacterium
CCCTCCGTGTCTCTGTCCAGTCTTCCCACCGGAAACAGGTCTTTTCTCTTCTCCTCATCGATCAGATCCAGGACCGTTCTCTCCCCGGCGTCTCTTGACGCGCTGATCACACCGGCCGGCTTGTGCAGCATATAGTAGACGAACGCCTCATAGACGATCCTTCGGCCGTCCAGGCAGATCTCGTCAGCCTCCGTCACCTGCATGCCGGCGTCTTTTGCTTTCTTACCGCCGACCGTGACGCGGCCCGCCCGGATCGCCTTTTTGAGGTCGCTCCGGGTCCCGGCGCCCATCTGCGCGAGATATTTGTCCAGTCTCATTGTCCGGTCTCCGTCCTTCCTCTGCCGCGCACCGCCCGTCAGA
Source organism: uncultured Lachnospiraceae bacterium (assembly GCA_902767235.1). GTDB lineage: Bacteria > Bacillota > Clostridia > Lachnospirales > Lachnospiraceae > CAG-791. Next base: position 361 of record CACXGR010000243.1, read on the forward strand.
TCTTGAATCGGTATCCCACGCCCCAGATCGTCTCGATGTACTGCGGCTTGGACGTGTTGAATTCGATCTTCTCGCGGATCTTCTTGATGTGAACGGTCACTGTCGCGATGTCGCCGACGCTCTCCATGTTCCATATTTTGGCAAAGAGCTCTTCCTTGCTGAATACGTGGTTCGGGTTCTCCGCGAGGAAGGTCAGAAGGTCAAACTCCTTGGTGGTGAAGTTCTTCTCCTCTCCGTTGACCCAGACTCTTCTCGCCGTCTTGTCGATCTTGAGCCCGCGGATCTCGATGATGTCGTTCGTCTTCTGTCCGGCGCCCACCAGTCTCTCGTAGCGGGCCATGTGCGCCTTCACGCGCGCCACCAGCTCACTGGGACTGAAGGGCTTCGTGATATAGTCGTCCGCGCCCAGACCCAGGCCGCGGATCTTGTCGATGTCGTCCTTCTTGGCGGAGACCATCAGGATCGGCACGTTCTTCTCCTCGCGGATCCTCTTGCACACTTCGAAGCCGTCAATGCCCGGGAGCATCAGATCCAGGATGATCAGGTCAAAATCCTCCTTGAGGGCGGTCTGAAGGCCCTTATCTCCCCGATTCTCTATTTTGACATCGAAGCCGCTCAGCTCCAGATAATCCTTCTCCAGATCGGCGATCGCCACCTCATCCTCAATGATCAGTATCTTACTCATGTACTACCTACCTCCAAAACTCTGCCCGCCGCCGGGCTCTTTGTCAGTTCTCCTCCACATAGTCCTCCATGTCGGAGTTCTCCTGATATTTGCGGATCACGAAGTGCACGCAGGTCCCCTCTCCTTCGCGGCTCGTGGCCCACACATATCCGCCGTGGTCTTCTATCACTTTCTTGACGATGGACAGGCCGATCCCGCTGCCGCCCTGGGCGCTGTTGCGGGAGGAATCCGTCCGGTAGAATCTGTCAAAAATATTGGGCAGATCCTTGGCCGCGATCCCTTTGCCGTCGTCCTCGATCTCTACCCTGACGGAATCCTGTTCATCCAGGATCCTTATATCGATCCTTCCGTCGGGCTTATCCATATATTTTACACTATTTCCGACAATATTGTTAATGACCCTCTTCATTTGTTCGGGGTCTGCGATGATCATCGTGTCGGGGGACACCAGATTCGAGTAGTTGAGCGTGATGCCCCTGGACTCCATGTCCATGCCGATCTCCTCGACACAGTCGCCAAAATAGTCCGCCACATTGATCTTGTGGAAATTGTAGGGGATCTTGTCGTTGTCGATCCTCGAATACAGTGTCAGCTCGTTGATCAGCGTATTCATGTCATTGGCTTTGTTGTAGATCGTCCGAATATACTTCTCCTGCTTCTCCGGCGTGTTGGCCACACCATCCATAAGCCCCTCCACATATCCCTTGATCGAGGTGATCGGCGTCTTGAGGTCGTGGGAGATATTGGTGATCAGCTCGCGGTTCTGCCGCTCCCTCTCCAGCTTCTCCTCCTGGGACTCCTTGAGCCGCAGGCGCATGTCCTCATAGTTCTTGTACAGATTTCCGATCTCCCCCTCCTCGGAGGTCTGCAGCCGGTAGTCCAGGTTGCCGTCCCGGATGTTGTTCATGGCGACATTGAGCTTGTTGATGGGATTGAAGAAGTTGCTCTCCAGCCATCTGGTCAAAAGGATCGCCGTAAACAGAAGGATCACGATCATCGAGATGAACATGCCGCCCAGAAACTTCCTTGATACCAGCGACACCACCTTCGTGATGATGAAGAGACTCCCCTCTGCCCCGTCCTCGAAGTCAAAATCCAGCTGCTTGACCATCTTGGACATATTGTCGATGTAGTAGCCCGCTCCGACATTTTGCTGCGCGTGAGAGTAGGGCGGCAGCATGGGAAAGTCGATCGCCGCGGCGCTCTCATCGCCGGTGTAGTAAAGGTCTGTTCCCTTGCGCACCAGGATATAGGAGTTGCTCGTCCTGACGCGCTCCGAGAGAGACTGCAGATAGCCGGGGTCTTCAATGATCGAGGGGTTCTCCTCCAGTTCCCCGGATATTTCCCCGCAGAGGCTGTCCAGCTCCGCGCTGTATTTCTCATGGTCGTCTGTCAGCATCTCATAGTTAAAATACTGCTCGGCGCCGCCCTCTCCCCTCGCGATCAGATTTCCGATCACCATGAAGGAGAGCATGAAGAGCAGGACCGGGAGCACCAGTACGATGGAAAAAGCAATGATCAGTCTTTGCCTGAAAGTCATAAGATCCTCCTGTGCAGGGAATATGTACGATTCATTATCGCACGATCAGACTGATCCGGTCAGCCCTCTTTTATATTGATGACAAGAGTTCTCACCAGGTGTTCCACGATGGCCGCGCAGTGTTTGGCCGCTTCCGCCTCAAACACGTCGTAAGCGACCACGGTGTTCTCATCCGCCTTGTCGGAAATGGCGCGCACAATGACATAGGGAATGCCGTTTACATGTGCCGCCTGCGCCACCGCTGCGCCCTCCATCTCTGTGCAAAGTCCGCCGAAAGTCTTTTTGATCTCCTCTTTTCTGGCGCGTCCGCAGATGAACTGGTCGCCGCTGACAACCCTGCCCTCGAAGACACCGATCTCGGGCGCAGCCTCTCTGCAGGCTTTCACAGCCGCTTCGCGAAGGGCCGGATCCGCGGCAAAAGAGAGCACGTCCATCTGCGGGACCTGTCCCGGCTCATATCCCAGGCCGGTCACATCCATATCGTGGTACATGGCGTCGATGGAGACCACCACGTCGCCCACATTGATCTCCTCTTCCAGAGATCCCGCCACGCCGGTGTTGATCACATGCGTGACACCGAACAGGTCGCAGAGGATCTGCACGCACAGTCCCGCCTGCACCTTTCCGATCCCGCAGCGCACGATGACCACGTCGGTCCCGCCGAGCCGGCCTTCGCTGAAGTGCATGCCGGCTCTCTCCATCTCGCGGTCTGTCTCCATGCTCTTTTTGAGTCTCTCCACTTCCACGTCCATTGCACCGATGATTCCGATCTTCAATCCATTTACCTCTTTTCTCTACTGATCTCAGCGCTGCCTGCGCATCCGCGCACACTGCGCTGTTCTGTTCCACTATTTCCCCTTTCGGCTCCATGCAGCCAGTATGCCGAGTCCTGCCAGTGACAGGAGAATCCCTGCTGTGAGCCCCAGGGTCCTATATTGCATTGTAATATGATTTTCTCCCGGCACAAGCGAAATTTCTGTTAAACAGCCTTCAAATGCCGCGATCTCCGTCTTTTGACCGTTGATCCGCGCGGTCCATCCCTCTGACGCCGGTACGGCCAGCAGAAGTTTCTGCTCCCCGCGCGCATTCACCCGGCAGGAGATCCTGCCGTTTTCGATCTTCAGCTCGCGCACGCCCGACGAGCGCTCCCGGATCGCAGCCGACGCTTTCGCCAGTTTGTCCAGGTCCAGCGCAAAGAACTGCTCGTCTTTCAATTTCGGGTCCCCGGCCGTCTCCAAAAGAACGCGCGCCGTTCTTCCGGCGGCCGCGCCCTCCGCTCCGCTTCCGCTCCCGGGATCCGGCACCGGGATATAGAAGACCGACGGCGACAGCCATCCCCCGTAACCGAATGCCCATCCTTCCGAGACGGTGAGTCTTCCCTGCTCCTGCTCGTCCCACCATCTGGGATCCGCAAAGGAGACCTGCTCCTGCCAGAGCAGATTTCCGTAGAGGCAGACCTCTCCCTCCGGAACTGTCAGCGTCCACTCCGTCTTTCCTTTTTCATATCTTTTTGCCGCACTGACCTCGGTCCAGAGGTCTGCCTTCTCTCCCAGGAGCCGGCTATACAGATACTCCGTATAAGAAAAGGGATCCTCCGCCGGCCCGGTGTACGCCGTCCG
>CACXGR010000244.1 GCA_902767235.1 uncultured Lachnospiraceae bacterium
GCTGGCACAGCTGGCGGGCCCTCTGAAGGCCCATATCAACCTGATCCCGGTCAATCCTGTCAAGGAGCGCGGATACAGGCAGACAGCGGACCCGGGGGTGCGCGCCTTTGAGAAAAAACTTGAAAAAAGCGGTATAAATGTTAGTATTAGGAGAGTATTAGGAAGAGACATCGACGGTGCCTGCGGTCAGCTGCGTCACAGGCATCTTTCAGATCAGAGCCGGTAAATTCAGTGTCGATCCGATCATGCAGGAGAAGGAAATATGCCACGTTCATATTATAAAACCGACATCGGAATGAGAAGAAGCATGAACCAGGACTATGTTTTTTCAAAGGATACGCCTTTGGGAGAACTGTCCTGTCTCTATCTGGTGGCCGACGGTATGGGAGGTCATCAGGCGGGAGAGCTGGCGTCCCGGTGCACGGTGGACACGATCGAGGGCTATGTCGCAAGTACGGCCGGTGATGCAGGAGCGGCTTCAGATACAGAGGCGGAGGACATTCTGAGGGGTGCGATCCGCGAAGCCAACGCCGAAGTCATCAGAAAAGCGTCCACAAGGCCGGAGTATTACGGCATGGGCACGACGATCGTGGGATGTACGATCTGCGGAGATACACTGCTCGCCGCTAATGTGGGAGACAGCCGGCTGTATATACTGAGCGACAGGCTCAGGCAGGTCACGGTAGACCATTCCCTTGTGGAGGAAATGGTGCGCGCGGGCACGCTTGAGAGGAAGTACGCGCGGATCCATCCGGAGAGAAACGTGATCACCAGAGCCATCGGCGTAGAGGATGACGTGAAAGTGGATTTCTTCAGGATCCCTCTGCCGGACTGCCGTCTGATCCTTCTGTGTTCGGACGGGCTGACCACCATGCTTGAGGATGACGAGATCGAAAGAGTACTCCAAATGGACGCTTCTCTGGAGGAAAAGGTAGAGACTTTAGTAGCAGACGCCAACAGAGCCGGCGGCAAAGATAATATTTCCGTGGTGCTTATTGACACTTCCCCCGATCGCGGGTAAGGCGTATACAGTTCTGCGAAGGCGGCAGTTCTGCATGTAACCAGGGAAGTGGAGGATTATTATGATAAAGATCGGTATGTTGATCGCAGACCGCTATGAGATCCTTGAAAAGGTCGGCACAGGCGGCATGGCTGATGTATATAAATCCAAAGATCACACGCTCAACCGCTTTGTGGCCGTCAAGATCCTGAAGCAGGAGTTTTCCGAAAATGCGAATTTTGTGTCAAAATTCCGCGTGGAAGCCCAGGCGGCGGCAGGTCTTATGCACCCCAACATCGTCAACGTCTATGACGTCGGCGAGGAGAAGGGGATCTATTATATCGTGATGGAGCTCGTTGACGGGATCACCCTCAAGAACTACATCGAAAAGAGAGGATGCCTGGGATACAAGGAGGCAGTGACCATTGCGCTCCAGGTATCCATGGGCCTTGAGGCAGCTCACAAGAATCACATTATCCACAGGGACATAAAGCCCCAGAATATCATCATTTCCAGAGATGGCAAGGTAAAGGTCACGGACTTCGGCATCGCCAAGGCCGCGACGAGCGATACGATCACCTCCAATGTCATGGGCTCCGTTCATTATACTTCCCCGGAACAGGCCAGGGGCGGATACAGCGATGAGAAGAGCGACGTGTATTCCCTGGGCGTGACACTGTTTGAGATGCTGACGGGAGAAGTGCCCTTTGACGGAGAGACGACCGTCGCGATCGCCATCCGTCACATTCAGGAGGCGATGCCGTCTCCCAGAAAGATCAACCCGGATATTCCCTACAGCGTTGACCAGATCGTGCTCAAGTGCTGCGAAAAGAGTCCCGACAGGCGCTACCAGAATATGAAAGAGCTGGCGGCGGATCTCAAGAAGTCCATCAGCGACCCTGACGGAGACTTCGTCGTGCGATATGATCCCAATGACATGGGGCATACCAGGATGATGACGGAGGAAGAGAAGAGACAGATCAAAAACGGGACAAAGGCCGTTGAAGAAGCCGAGATCGGCAGCGAGGCAGACGGGGATGACGACACGATCGTGCGGACCCGCCCCGTCAGGCACAGCCGGGAGGAGGATCTCTCAGCCGACCCCGGGCAGGATGAATTTGGTACAGATTATGACGATGAGTACGACGAGGAAGAGGAGCGGGAGAACTCCATGGACAGGATCGCAAGGATCCTGATCATACTGGCGGCCGTGATCATCGGCGTCATCCTTTTTATGATCGTCGGAAACCGCACGGGACTTCTGCCCGGAGGAAAGACCAGCCAGACGATCGGGGCAGGAACGGACGAGGAGCTCGTGATCATGCCCAACGTGGTGGGAAAAGATGTGTCTGCAGCCAGATCCGCGCTCGTCAAGGAGGGGCTCATTCCCGAGCTCACCTATGAGGAATCCGACAAGTTCACGGTGGGCGTCGTCATGCGGTCCAGCGTCGAAGAGGGGACAGAGATACCGGTAGGCACCACCGTGGTGCTCACGGTCTGCGGCAACAGCGGCACCCGGATCCCTTCCGTGGTCGGACTGGAGAAGGAAGAGGCGGTCACGCTTTTGACAGAGGCCGGATTTAACGTCAATATCTCGGAGGTCAGCAGTGAGGACGTCAGCGAAGGAACCGTCATCAGCCAGGACCCCGAAGCAAATACGCAGGCGGAAGAGGGATCCTATGTGACGATCGAAGTGAGCACAGGTCCGGACCTCTCCGGCAAAGTAGAGATGCCCAGCATTCTGGGCATGACGGAGCAGGAGGCGCGCAACACACTGAACGCCTTCGGCCTCAAGACCGGCAACGTCAGGACTATTATCGATTCCGATCCCGACAACAGGGGACTTGTCATTTCCCAGGACGTCGAACCCGGCGAGATGATCGATGAGGGGACGGCGGTCAACTTTGACATAGCGGGACAGCAGACCTACAGCTATTCCGCCGATATTTCCGCACCGACAAACAGCGAGGATCCCGATTACGAGCCGGGCACATCGGTCCATCTCGTCATCGTCACAGAGGATGATCAGAAACTGCTCGACACGACGACATCCGCATTCCCTTACCGGATGGGATGCACCGGCATCACTTCGGAATACGGCACGCTGACCATGACCTATGAGGTCACGATCGTTGACACCTATGAAGAGGAAGTCCAGGTCGACGAAGCGGAGGATGCGGCGGTCACGGAAACGGAGACAGAGGAAGGCACGCAGGCGGAGGATGAGACTGCCGAAGGGGCAGAAGGCGCAACTGCGGCTGAAGCTGCGCCGAGCACAGAAACGGAGCCGGAAAACGCCGATCATTCCGGGCAGAACGGCGGAACGAAGACGGTGACCAGGACCGTCGAGCGGACAGAGGAGAGGACGATCACCAGGGATCTCACTTTCACGCCTGAAAACTGAGGTTTTATTCAAAGTACATGGTAAAGGGAAAGATCATAAAAAGTATTGCCGGCTTTTACGAAGTGCACACCGGCTCGGAGTTGTATCGCTGCCGGGCCAGGGGCGTCTTCCGGGCGCTGGGCGTGAAACCGCTGGTGGGAGATGACGTGGAGATCGAGGTGACGGATACGGTGAGCGACCCCATGGAGGGAAACGTGATCCGGCTCCTGCCGAGAAAAAATGAACTCGTCAGGCCCAATGTGGCCAATGCCGACCAGGCGCTGCTGATCTTTGCCATCACACATCCTGCGCCCAGCTACAACATGCTGGACAGATTCCTGATCGAGATGGACCGGCGCGGCCTGCCCGCGGTCCTGTGCTTCAACAAACAGGACCTGGCCACTCCGCAGGAGATCGAAGAGCTGCGCAGCACATACGAATCCTGCGGATGCAGGGTGCTCTTTGTCAGCGTCCTGGCACCGGAGACGCTCTCGGATCTGAAGACGGTGATCGAAGGGAAGACGACCGTGCTGGCGGGGCCCAGCGGTGTGGGCAAGTCAACGCTGATCAACACGATCTGCCCCGGCGCGGGAATGGAGACAGGAGAACTGAGCAGAAAGATCAGCCGGGGAAAGAATACGACCCGGCATGTGGAACTGCTTGCAGCCGGCGGGAACTCCTATCTGGTAGACACGCCGGGCTTTACGTCTCTTTACCTGGCGGACATCGAGGCCGATGAACTCAGATTTTATTACCCGGAGTTCCATGAATACGAGGGAAAATGCCGTTTCGGCGGCTGCGTGCACCGAAAGGAACCCGGATGCGCCGTGCACAAGGCACTGGAGGACGGAAAGATCAGCCGGATCCGTTACAGGAATTACTGTGAGCTGTATGAGGAACTGAAAAACAGGAGGCCGGATTACACGGCCAGGAAGACCGGAAGGCTCAGCAAGTAAACAATTCAGCACATGACTGTGAGAATAGACGGAGCCCGTCGCGCGTGATAGAGCGGCGGGCTCCTTTTACATACCAAAAAGCAGGTATATATGCA
>CACXGR010000245.1 GCA_902767235.1 uncultured Lachnospiraceae bacterium
CGTGCAGAAGCAGATGGAGTCCCTCTCCTATTTCATGGACACGGAGATCTGGATCATCAACCCTTCCGGGCGAATGGTCGTCAATTCTGCCAGCGCGCCCGATCCCGAGCAGGAGATCATTGTGGAGGGCTTCGATCCCACCATCACACAGAAGAATTACTTCACAAGAGGCACCTTCTTTGACTCCTTCGAGGAAGAAAAACTCAGCGTGATCGCGCCGATCATCAACAACTACAAGACCAGGGGCTATGTGATCATCCACAAGTCGGCGGCGCAGATCGACGAAGAAGCTAACAGCATGCTGAACATTTCCTATGTGATGCTCATCGTGATTCTGTTTCTCTCTCTGATCATCCTCTTCTTCTTCACGGAACTGGTCTACCGTCCCCTGAGGAAGATCATCGCTGCGACGGAGCAATATGCCTCCGGCAACATGCACTACGATATGAATGTGGAAGGCGACGACGAACTGGGCTATCTGGCGGCTTCCATCGACTACATGGCCAAAACAGTGGCCAGCTCCGAGGATGACCAGAAGAAATTCATCGCCAACGTCTCCCACGATTTCCGATCCCCTCTGACTTCCATCCGCGGCTTTCTGGAGGCCATGCTGGACGGCACGATCCCGCCCGAGATGCACGAGCACTATCTTGGCGTAGTGCTCAACGAGACCGAGCGCCTGACCAAGCTCACCAACAGCCTTCTGACCCTCAACAATCTCAACACCAAAGGCATGCTCCTGCACATGACGGACTGGAACATCAACGACGTCATCCGCAAGGTCGGCGCATCCTTCGAACAGGTCTGCCTCCGCAAAGAGATCCGGATCAGACTGATCCTGTCCGGCGAGGTCCTCTATGTCTATGCGGACATGGACAAGATTCAACAGGTTCTCTACAATCTCGTGGACAATGCGATCAAATTCAGCAGCAGCCAGTCCGAGATCGAGATCGAGACGACCGAAAAGGGCGGCAAGGTGTTCGTCAGCGTCAAGGACAACGGGATCGGCATTCCCAAGGAAGACCAGAATCAGATCTGGGAGCGCTTCTACAAGACCGATCTCTCCCGCGGCAAGGACAAAAAAGGGACAGGCCTGGGCCTGTCCATCGTCCGCGAGATCATCCGCGCCCACGGTGAGAACATCAGCGTTGTCAGCACCCAGGGCGTAGGAAGTAAATTCACCTTCACCCTCAAGAGATCCGAACTCAATGACGAGCTGGATGAACAGGATCTGGCGGATATACTGTAAATCGAAATTATTCACTTCCAAGTAAGCCGGTGCAGCTCCCCTTCCTTCTTAAGAGAGGCAAAATTCTGCTGCCGCAGCGCCTCGTAGAGCACGATAGCCACGGAGTTGGACAGATTCAGGCTCCTGTACCCCTCCAGCATGGGAATGCGGATGCAGGCCGCCTCGTTTTCCACCAGGATCTCCTCGGGAATGCCGGCGCTCTCCTTGCCGAACATGATGTAGTCATCCGATCCGAAGGTGACGTCCGTGTAAGTCTGATGCGCTTTCGTGGTGGCGTACCATATTCTGGCACCCGGATTTCGGGCCAGAAAGTCTTCGTAGTCCGAGTAGGTGTGAACGTCCAGATCCTTCCAGTAATCCAGGCCCGATCGGCGGATCTGCTTTTCCGAGATCTCAAATCCCAGCGGCTCGATCAGATGAAGAGACGTTCCCGTGACTACACAGGAACGCCCGATATTTCCGGTATTGCCGGGTATTTCCGGCTCATGAAGTACGATGTGCATTTACTTTTTCTGCTCCCTCAGCTTCTTTACAAATCTCGCAAGTCTTCCCAGTGCTTCTCTGAGGTTCTCAATGGAATAGGCGTAGGATATTCTCAGATAGCCCTCTCCGCTGTCACCGAACGCTGTTCCCGGAACAATGGCCACTTTCTCCTCCTTGAGGAGCTCTTCGGCAAATTCTTCACTGCTCATCCCGAATTCCTTGATACAGGGAAACACATAAAAGGCCCCCATGGGCTCAAAGCAGGGAAGACCCATTCCCTCGAGCTTGTGCATGACAAAGCGGCGCCTCTGGTTGTATGACTCCCGCATCTGCGCCACATCCTCATCGCCGTTGCGAAGGGCCTCGATGGCCGCATACTGGCTGGTGGTCGGCGCACACATGATCGCGTACTGGTGGATCTTGGTCATCTGCGCCAGGATCTCCTTGGGACCGCAGGCGTAGCCCATTCTCCAGCCGGTCATCGCATACGCTTTGGAAAAGCCGTTCACGAGGACCGTCCTCTCCTTCATTCCGGGCAGGGACGCGATGGAGACGTGCTTGTCAGAATAGGTCAGCTCTCCGTAGATCTCGTCTGAAAGAACGTAGAGGTCATTTTCGATGATGATGTCCGCGATCGCCTCCAGATCCTTTTTGCCCATGACCGCGCCGGTGGGATTGTTGGGATAGGGCAGCACCAGGATCTTGGACCTCGGCGTGATCGCTGCCTTCAGTTCCTCAGGCGTGAGTCTGAATTCATTCTCGTTTTTGAGCGGGATGATCACGGGCTTTCCGTCAGCCAGGATCGTGCAGGGCTCATAAGAAACATAGGAAGGCTGAGGGATCAGCACTTCATCGCCCTCGTTGATCATGGCGCGGAACATCAGGTCAATGGCCTCCGAACCGCCCACAGTGATCAGGATCTCTCCGATGGGATCATAAACAATTCCCTGTGTTCTCTTCAAATACAGAGCGATCTCTTCCCGAAGTTCCTTCAGGCCGGAGTTGGATGTGTAGAAGGTGCGCCCTTTCTCCAGTGAATAAATGCCCTCATCCCGGATATGCCAGGGCGTGTCGAAATCCGGCTCGCCCACGCCAAGGGAGATCGCATCTTTCATCTCGCTGACCAGGTCAAAAAATCGACGAATGCCGGACGGCTTCAGACCCACAGTCTTCTCCGCCAGCAGCTTTTCCTGTTTACTCATTCTTTTTTCCCTTTCCTCCAACGATCAGTTTCCGTGATACGAGGTATCTTACGGGGTGATGATCTCTCTCTGATCCTCATACTTTCTGGTCATGATGGTGCCGTGATCCTTGTACTTCTTTAAAATGAAGTGAGTCGCCGTGCTGATCACGGTGTCCAAAGTAGAAAGTTTGCTGGATACAAAGCGGGAGACCTCCTTGAGGGATTTGCCTTCCAGTGTGACCAGAAGGTC
>CACXGR010000246.1 GCA_902767235.1 uncultured Lachnospiraceae bacterium
TCCTCAGCTTCCTTATCTCCGATGACGACGACATAGGGAGTCTTGAAATTCTTGTAGTATTTGATCTTCTCCTTCATGTTCTTGTCGGAGTAATCAGCCTCAAAGCGGATGCGGTTGGCAGCCAGCTTGCCTGCCACCTTCTTTGCATACTCGTTGTGCTCTGTGCGGATGGGAACGATACCCACCTGATAAGGGGAGAGCCAGAAGGGGAACGCACCCTTAAAGTGCTCGATCAGGATGCCGATAAAGCGCTCCAGGGAACCGAACAGAGCGCGGTGAATGACCACGGGAACTCTCTCGGAGCCGTCGCTGGCGGTGTAGGTCAGTTCAAAGTTTCTGGGCAGCTGGAAGTCGAGCTGGACAGTGCCGCACTGCCACTCGCGGCCCAGGGCATCCTTGATCTGCAGGTCGATCTTGGGACCGTAGAAAGCGCCGTCGCCTTCGTTGATCTCATAGTTGCCCTCGCCGTACATACCGTCAAGGATCTTCTTGAGGGAAGCTTCCGCCTCGTTCCAGAGCTCGATATCACCCATGAAGTCTTCGGGGCGTGTGGACAGCTCAGCGCGGTAGGACAGGCCGAAGGTCTGGTAGATCTCATCGGCGATGCCCAGGACATCCTTGATCTCGTCTTCGATCTGGCTTTCCATTACGAAGGTATGGTCATCGTCCTGACGGAACATCTGGACACGGAAGAGGCCGTTGAGCTGGCCGGTCTTCTCTTTTCTGTGCACTACGTCCGTCTCGGAATAGCGGATGGGCAGATCGCGGTAGGAATGCACCCTGCGCTTGTAGGCCATCATGGCATTGGGGCAGTTCATGGGCTTGGCTGCCATGGTGTCATCCGCCTCGATGGTGCCGTCCTTGCCGGGGATAATGAACATATTGTTTACGTAATGTGCCCAGTGGCCGCTGATCAGCCAGAGCTTCTTGTTATTAATGATGGGGGCGGAGATCTCCTGATAACCGTGCAGGTCGTGGATGCCTCTCCAGTACTCAAGCAGGGTGTTGAACACTCTCCAGCCGCGGGGGAGCCAGTAGGGCATGCCCTGGGCGGTCTCATCAAACATGAAGAGGTCGAGCTGCGGGCCCAGTTTCTTGTGATCGCGTTCCATCGCCTCTTTGATCAGGGCTTTGTGGGCCTTGAGAGCCTGCTTGTCCGGGAATGCATAGGCATAGATTCTCTGCAGGGAATCGCGGTGCTCATCGCCGCGCCAGTAAGCGCCGGAGACGCTCCTGATCTCAAAAGCAGCACCCATGAGCTCCTGAGAGTTTGCCACGTGAGGACCGCGGCAGAGATCGACGAAATCCTCACCGGTATAATAGACAGTGATGCGCTCGTCCTCGGGCAGATCTTCGATCAGCTCGGTCTTGAACTTCTGGCCCCGGAAGAGCTCCAGCGCCTCCGCACGGGACAATTCCTTCTCGGTCCAGTCCTCGCGGCGCTTGAGGATCTCACGCATCTTGTTCTCGATCATCTTGAAATCGTCTTTGTTCACCTGCCTGGGCAGAATGAAATCATAGTAGAAGCCGTCCGCAATCTGCGGTCCGATTGCATACTGTACATTTTCTTTTCCGAAAATCTCAAATACAGCTTTTGCCAGAATGTGAGACAGAGAGTGACGATAAACTTCCAGATACTGTTCGCTTGCCATACTTTCCTCCTTCGTGACAGTTCTCTTTGTGAAAAAATTCACTGTGCATAAAAAAATCCCCCGCACAGCATATACAGTTGCTTGCGAGGGACGTTTATTCAACGCGGTTCCACCCTGCTTGCGGCAGATTCACAAAAGGCATATCAGGTTCGTAAAATCTTACTGCCGCCACTTTTTTAGGACGATCACGGAGTCACCGGGCTTTATTAGAGCCTCTCCGAGGTGGTCTTCAGACAGTTTCCGACGGGGCACTTCCAGAACTGCCGCATGATTCCCACGATTCCCTGATACTGATCCGTCATACAGATCACAGAACCGGAAAAACCGCACAGCAGGCACCCTTCTCTGGGACATCCGCTGACCTACTTTCCTCATCACAGATTTATAGAAGCAGGCAGAAAAGACACACCTGCAGTTTTGGGGAAATGAA
>CACXGR010000247.1 GCA_902767235.1 uncultured Lachnospiraceae bacterium
CTGCTCAGTGTAATCCAGATTGCGGTCCAGGTCGCGGTCATGGAAGGGAAATGCAATTATCTCGAGATCGCGATCCAGACGGTGCTGGCGTTTGTGTACGGATACCTTACGAATCTTTCGTGCTACATCATCAGAAATTTGACGGTGGGATCCTATGCCGCACAGGTCGTCTATATGCTGCTCGGATGCTTCATCCTTGCGCTTGGGATATGGATTCAGGTAAAGGGTGGCGTGGCAATGCTGCCAGGAGAAGCCATGAACAGAGCGATCAGTATCCGGACCGGGAAGAGATATGAAAATGTCAAAGTATTTTTTGACGTCATGTATATCTTGATATCTGCAGTGATCTGTCTTGTATTCCTGCACAGGTTGGAAGGTGTGAGGGAAGGGAGCATTATTGCGGCGCTTACGGTCGGGAATATCATAAAGATGTATGATGCTGCATATGGAAAAATGCGAAGGTACGCAAAATGACCCCAGAGGTCAAATAACATAAAAAAGAGGCAACGGCGCTTCAGGCATGGACTTAAAGGTCCTTGTTTGGAGCGCTGTTTTCATTTCAGGATGCAGAATTGGTGCAATTCGACCCCAGAGGTGAATTGAATGAGAGGAGGCAGGAAATGTGTTCGATATTGGCATATTGCAGTGAACAGGCGGAGTATGAGAGGGTGGCGGAGATGCTCTCGAGAACTATATCGAGGGGACCGGACGACAGTCGGATTCTGGACACCGGAAACGGATATCTGGGGTTTAATCGTCTTGCGATCATGGGGCTAACTCCGGAGGGGATGCAGCCGTTTACGTTGAAGGGGAACGCGGTGGTATGCAACGGCGAGATCTATCGCTTCCGCAAGATGAAGGAGAGGCTGATCGAAAAGGGGTATACCTTCAGGAGTGATTCGGACTGCGAGATCCTGCTGCCTCTCTACGAAGAATACGGGATTGATATGTTCCGATTCCTGGATGCGGAATTTGCACTGGTTCTGTACGATGCAGAGAGAAAAGAGTACATCGCGGCGAGGGATCCGATTGGGATCAGGCCGCTGTATTTTGGCAGAGATGAGAAGGGGATTCCGGTATTTGCGTCTGAGCCGAAGAATCTGGTGGGGATCTGTGAGAGGATCGAGCCCTTTCCGCCCGGGCACTATGCCGTGATCAGTGCCGCACATCTGGGACCCTGGGATATTGAATGCATTCCGCTGGAGCATCAGGGAATCGCGATGGCGGAGTACAGCAGGATCTGGGACGCAGGCTACTGTCTGGAAGATGAATTGACGGAAATTAAGAGAAATATTCACGATAAGCTGATTGCCGGAATTGAAAAGAGGCTGGATGCGGACGCACCGGTCGGATTCCTTCTGTCCGGCGGTTTGGATTCGTCGCTGGTGTGCGGTGTTTCGGCGAGGATTATGGATAAGCCGCTGCGGACTTTCTCGATCGGTATGGATCTGGACGCGATCGATCTCAAGTATGCACGTAAAGTAGCAGATTATATCGGGAGCGAGCACTATGAAGTGATCATCTCCCGGGACGATGTGATCGCGGCGCTGGAGCCGGTGATCAGGGCGCTGGGCACCTATGACATCACCACAATTCGGGCTTCAGTCGGTATGTATCTGGTATGCAAATGGATCCACGAGAACACGGACGTGCGCGTCATAATGACCGGGGAGATCTCGGATGAGATCTTCGGGTACAAGTATACGGATTTTGCGCCGGACGCGGAGGCCTTCCAGAAGGAGGCGGAGAAGAGGATCCGGGAAATCCACATGTACGATGTGCTGCGCGCGGACCGCTGCATCAGTGTGAACTCGCTGGAGGCGAGAGTGCCGTTCGGCGATCTGGATTTTGTCTCATATTGTATGAAGATCGATCCGGAAAAGAAACTGAACCGGTATGGAATCGGCAAGTATCTTCTGCGCGCGGCGTTTGAGGAAGACAAGCTGATTCCGTGGGATATTTTGATGCGGGAGAAGGCGGCGTTTTCTGATGCTGTCGGGCACTCGCTCGTCAATGATCTGATCGAGTATGCTAAAGAGCTGTACTCGGATGAAGAGTTTGAGGAGCGGCGGCTTGCGTTTACACATGCGCAGCCGTTTACGAAGGAATCCCTGCTGTATCGGGAAATCTTTGAGAAGTATTATCCCGGACAGTCTGAAATGGTGGTGGATTTCTGGATGCCCAACCGGGAGTGGGAGGGTTGTGACGTGAATGATCCGTCGGCCAGAGTGCTGTCCAACTACGGGGCGAGCGGGGAGTGAGGTGGTGTACCGTTTTACAGAACTTCACAAGTATCTTTTGACTACTGCCCGGTTTGCTTCTCTCTCTTGGGAATCGTCCAGGACCGGAAAGTCAGATATAGAAACTCCGTATTTCCTGTTCAGCGCCTTGTGCAGAAGAAGGTCACAGACATGCGGGTTTTTGGGCAGAAGCGGCCCATGAAGATAAGTACCGATAACATTGCGGTAGAGGACGCCCTCAGAGGCGTCCTTTCCATTGTTTCCATGGCCCAAAAGAACTTTCCCGAAAGGAGCATTGCCGCCAATGTAAGTCCTGCCGCCGTGATTTTCAAATCCGACGATTTCGTAAGGCAGGGAATCAGGTAAGGATTCATTTATGAGAATGATGTTGGAGATCAGCCTTGGCGAGTCCTGCTGCGTATAGAGATCTACCAGAGAGAGGCCCGCCATCCGGCCATCGGCTGTGTCGTAGTAGTGGCCGAGCAGCTGATAACCGCCGCAGATAGCAAGCAGAGTTCCGCCGTCCTCCACATAATCGCGCAGCTCCGTGCGAACCTTTTGCAGACGAGTGCAGACGATCTGCTGTTCCCGGTCGGAACCGCCGCCCAAAAGAACAATATCCGCAGAAGCCAGAGAGAGATTGTCATCCAGGTTACATTCTGTGACCTGCGCGTCAATCCCGCGCCACTTACAGCGCATGCGAAGGCACTGAATATTGCCGCGATCTCCGTAAAGGTTCAGAAGGTCGGGATAGAGGTGTACGATATTCAGGCTGTAATCACCACTATGCAGTTCTTTTCCGTCGTCAGTACTCATTTCTGAATCCTCTCCAGATACTTATGCGTCTCAAAAAGCGCCGTATAATTGACGAGCACATATAAATTGTCACATCCGTCTGCCAGTCGGCGGTCGATCGCCTCTTCCACAGAAGACGCCAAATCCGACCTGATCTCCACATATTTGAGCCGCAGCTGCATGTCGAGCGCGCGCAGGCCGCTCACCGTGATGGAGCGGATCGTATCGTCTGCCAATCTGTCAAAATCCACATCCCACAGCCAGGAAACATCCCGCCCGTCCTGTGCATTGTCATTGATCACAATGACCAGATCCTTGGGTGAACGGTCCTGCAGCATGGCTGAAATATTTTGGTTGAAACCGGCAGGATTCTTTGCAAGATTCAGCAGTATTCTTTGATGAGCTCCTTCTCCAACATGAAAGGACTCACCTCGTCCGAACTGCGGCTTGAAGTCGTGAAGAACCTCCTCTAATTTGCCAGCAGGCAGACTCAGTTCCCGAAGAACACTGTAGACAGCAAGAATGTTGTAGACATTGTAGAATCCGGTCAGCGGCGCGGATATTCTGACAGGAGCGGCCCCGGACTCTATCACGTCAAAAAACAGCTCCGGCGACAGCCTGACGCCGGAAGCGTTATAGTCGATTGCAGGTCTCCCAAAACCGCAGGAAGGGCAGCGGTAGATGCCGAGCTGGCTGAAATGATAGAAATCATATTGCAGAGGCGCGCCGCAATTCTCGCAGAAGCGGCCTTCGCGGACTTCCCGTGAGGAGTCGACCTCTGGGGTAGTTTGTTCTGGGGAGTAGACTCCTGGTGAGGAATCGACCTCTGGGGTAGTTTGTTCACTGACGCCGAAACTGACAACGCGGTGACCGCTTTTTTTTGCCAAAAAGGCGGTGAGAGGATCGTCGCCGTTTATGACCAGCGTCATAGACGGGACGAGGCGGATCGCCTTTTCGAGAGCTTTCATTGTGAGATCGATCTCGCCGTAGCGGTCCAGCTGGTCGCGGAAGAGATTTGTGAGGATCATGTAATCCGGCTTCAGGTATTGAAGGACATGAACAGAGGAGGCCTCATCGATTTCCAGGCATACGTAGTCTGCATGCAGATTGCCGAGGGGGCTTGCGGCAGTTGCGAGAGCGGCGGCGACGCCTTCCATCATGTTTGCACCAAGCCGGTTGGAGACAACACAAAACCCCTGTGCTTCGAGGGCGGAGCACAGGAGATTGTTGGTGGTCGTCTTGCCGTTGGTGCCGCAGGTGA
>CACXGR010000248.1 GCA_902767235.1 uncultured Lachnospiraceae bacterium
CTTTCTCTTCAGATATTTGACATAAAGATAGACCGTACTTTCATCGGCGGAATCGTCACCTCTCCAGACATGTTCCAGAATATAGTCCGTAGTCAGCTCTTTTCCGCCATGCAGCACGAACAGATGGAGCAGCTCGCACTCCTTCATAGAGAGGCGGACACTGTTCTCCGCCGCCAGTTCCAGCGTGTCCGTGTTAAGGGAAAAGTCCGCGTAGGTCACAAGACTGCCGGAATACTTGGTCTTTCTCCTGGTCATGGCATTGACACGCGCGAGAAGTTCCTTCATGGCGAAGGGCTTGGGAAGGTAGTCGTCTGCGCCGGCGTCCAGTCCCGCGACACGGTCATCCACTTCCGACTTGGCCGTCAGCATAAGGACCGGGACGTTGATCCCCCGGCTGCGCATGTTCTTAAGCGCGGTGATGCCGTCCATTTTGGGCATCATGATATCCAGGATCACCGCATCATAGCCGCTCAGTTCCAGCTGATCCAGCGCGGCCTGCCCGTCGTAAACACTGTCCACTTCATAGCCGAATTTCTGCAGCATTACCGTCACAACGCGATTGAGATCGGTCGTGTCTTCCGCAATTAATACTTTCATACTTTTGGTCTCCCTCTAATATTAGCAGGATCAATGCAGCTCCTGAATCATGTCCCGCAGTGTCTGCATGGAAGAATCCGTGGAAGCCAGTTCATCCGCGCAGCGCTTGAGCTCAGCTGAAATGAGAGCAGTACTGCCTCCTATCTCTTTTTTGTACTTGAGATGGTGCTCCAGAGCCGCCCAGGTATCCATGGATATGGTCCGCAGCTGAATCTCCGCGTAAATCTTTTCATCGACAATAATGATCATATGAAAACTGCGGTATCCGTTGGGTTTGACATGACGGATGTAGTCCTTTTCCTCGACCAGTCGAATGCGGGGCAGCGCAAGCAGCCGGTCCCGGATCGTATAGACGTCGTCAAGAAAGGCGCAGACCACACGCAGACCGATCGCGTCGTGGATCTTTTCCAGCGCTGATTCGGGCGTCTCGGGAAGACCCTTTCGTCTGCATTTCTCCCGCATGCTCTCTTCCGACTTGATCCGGCCCAGCAGGTGCTCAATGGGATCCATTCCCAGCTCCTTCGCCATCTCGTTTCGGATCTTTGTTATTTCACCAAGCACCATCTGCATCGTCTCTTCCAGTAAAGGCCTTGAAGTGCCGTAGATGCTGACAGTATCGTTTGATTTTGTGGTTTTGTTGATCGTATTCATTATTTCAAACTTTTACTCCCCATACGCGATCTTGATAATATCATCGATCCCCGCTTCCTCAATGGAAACATCCTTTATTGCCTTTTTTTCAGAGAGATCCGCGATGATCTCCGCTGCCGTGATCTCCTTTTTGAGGAATCTGTATTTTGCCACGTTCCCTTCGTGCTCCGTCATCTCACATCCGGGGTGCCGGGGCGCATCTTCGTCGTAATACTCAACAACGAGCGTCTTGTAGGGTGCGATCCGGTCCACAATCTGGGAGAGGTTTCCGTCTTCCACCATGACGCCGTGATTGATGATAATGATTCTCTCGCACAGCTGCTGAATGTCTCCGAGATCGTGGGTCGTCAGTATGACCGTAGTCTTTCTGACACGGTTGATCTCCTTAATGAATTTCCGGAGCGCGTACTTGGCGGATACATCCAGGCCGATCGTAGGCTCGTCGAGGAAGAGGACTTTGGGTGAGTGAATCATGGAAGCAACAAGGTCTCCCTTCACACGCTGTCCCAGAGACATCTGTCTCACCGGTTTGTCGATGATCTCTTTAATGCCGAGGATCCCGTCCAGTTCATCCAGCGTCCTGTCGTAATCTGCCTGCTCGACCTGATAAATATGCTTGAGGAGCTCGAAGCTCTCGCTTAGACGCAGGTCCCAGTTGAGCTGCGTCCTCTGTCCGAACACGACGCCGATGTTCCGGACCACTTCCTTCCTGTATTTGCTAATATCGCGGCCGTCGATCAGGACTCTTCCCTCTGTGGGCGTCAGGATCCCTGACATCATCTTGATGGTCGTGCTCTTGCCTGCGCCATTGGGGCCTATGAAGCCGACAATCTCCCCTTCCTCAATGTGAAAGGACAGATCCCGGACCGCATGGATGAGCTTGTGCTGTGGCTTTATGAGACCTTTGAGCGCGCCTCCAAGGCCGGGCTCTTTGATCTTTTGCACATAATCCTTAGAAAGATTTTGGACATCTATCATAGTCAGTTCCCTGCACTTTCATATTTTCTGAGACCCATATTGAAATATGCGCCCGCAATAAGCATGACCAGAATCCCCACAGCCAGTGTGATCAGGGGAATCAGCATCGCATTGTAAGCACTGTCGATACCCAAAAGTACCGACGCCGGGTAAAAAGAGATCCATCCGACGGGAATCAGATAGGTCAGAATAAACTGCATGCTCTCGGGGTACATGGACAGGGGATACATCGTGGTCTTGTCCATTATCTCCTGCGTGTACTGGCCGAAGTCCACGGCGCTCCTTGTGTGAAACGATGTGCTTCCCAGCAGGATGTAGATGCCTCCCCGGATCAGGGTGGCTCCCGCCAGAGTAATGAGCACCTGCAGGATAAAAAGCGGAGTTACACAGATCCCGCACTTGACGCATCCGTAAATAAAGACAAGTATACCCGGAATCAGGTCCGTCACGCCGAATATATTGATATTGGTGAAGAAAAACTGGTACAGCACTCCCAGCGGTCTTGTCAGGTACCTGTCAAAATCTCCCTCAATCACGTAATATCCCATAAACCATCCCTGCACGAAAAAGATCATGGAGAGCGCATGCGAGATCACGGAAAGCCCGTACAGAAAGGCAAGCTGTCCGTAATTCCACCCGCTAATCTGTCCAAAAGATTCCACCACAAATTTGATAATAGCAAATCCCATGATGAACTGGAGCGGGTTGGAGATCAGCCATCCGGCGATATTGGACGGGTACTCTATGACCGTCATGACTGCCATTTTCATAACACAGGCCGTCACGTCCAGATAATGGATCAGTTCTTTCAATGCTCTTTTGAATGCCGGTTCCATGTCATCCTCCCTGCACCATGACCTTCCTTGTCACTCTGTTTTGCACAAGGAAGAAGAGGCCTGCCAGTACCGCAAGCCAGATCAGCTGGATCCGCATCTGAGAGAGCTGCTGTGCGCGGTCTCCTCTCCCTATATAGATGCTGAGCGGGAGCTGGTAAATATACACAAAGGGCAGCGCACCGAGGACTCTCGCCACGCCTGGCGGGAAGAACCAGATCGGAATAATGCTGCCTGACAGGAGCCTGAGCAGGTGCTTCTTGACCTGAATGAGCGCGTCGATATTGACCGCCGTAAAAGCGATCATCCCGAACAGGACCGCGATCAGCCAGTTGATCAGAAACGATACGATGGCTGAACTTGCGAACAGCGGAAGATCCCGGACATCGGCCATCCGCGGGACTCTGATCATGAGCGAGCCGATGACTAAGATCGGCAGCAGATTCTGAAAGATCAAGGCCGCGATATTTCCCATATCTTCGGCAAAATAGACCCCGAATATGTTGATCGGCTTCATCATGTCCGTAGCCACCGTACCCTTGATCACACTCATCTGGATCCTCCTCTCCACATTTGTAATGAGAAGGACCGACAGCATGGATGACAGGACGACATAAGTCAGCATACTGTCCGCATCGACGTCTCCGACCGTGCCCTGTCCTTTATAAAGCGCTCTCCAGAAGTAAGCCGAGGTGATCATGATGATGGTCTGCATGAGTATGTTTCCGTATACATTGAACTCATAGGTCATGCTCTTTATGATCTGGGTTTTGATAACATACAAATACTTTTTCATAATTCTCCGAGATTGATCAAGGTGCACGAAGCGGATTGCCTAGAGAGCGCCCTTAGGACAATTATTCCTGCATTTTCCGCATGCAATGCAGCATGATGAATGGGGCTGTATATTTCTTAGTGTGGTCAGCCTCCACTTTTATTTATTGATCCCCGCAGAGTACCGACTTACTTCTCCTCAAGAAGCTCATCAATATACTCCTC
>CACXGR010000249.1 GCA_902767235.1 uncultured Lachnospiraceae bacterium
CAGAGGCCAATATCCTAAAATCATTTGTTTTTCTCAGGTCGGTTGACGATCACAATGCCCGCGCTGACCAGAAGCAGCGCCATAAGTCCGGTCAGGGAAAACGCTTCCTTGCCCTCTCCCAAAAACAGCGCCGACAAGAGAACGCCCATCACCGGATTGATGAAGCCCAGGATCGAGACACGGCTGACCGGGTTGTACTTGAGCAGCACACCCCACAGCGTATAAGCGCCGGCCGAAATGAACCCCATGTAGATCAGGTTCAGCACACAGTTCGTGCTGTAGAAAATGAGATGTCCTCCCATAAGTGATCCGATCCCGAACAGGATAGCTCCACCGATCAGGAACTGATATCCGCTCAAGGTCACCGGATTTTCGTCCCTGGAGAATATTTTGATCAGGCAGCCTGACGCCGCATAGAAAAAGTCAGCCGCCAGCATGGCACCTTCGCCTGCCAGCGTCACTCTTCCACCTTCCATCAGCGCCTGTCCGCCGCCCAGGATCAACAGAATTCCCGCAAATCCGACCAAACAGCCGATGAGCTTTCTCAGCGTCATCTTCTCAAAGCGGAAAATGTACACCGCAAACAGGATCGCGATGAAGTTGCCCGAGGCATTGATGATCGACCCGCGCACTCCCGACGTATTCGCCAGCGCCATGAAGAAGAAAAAGTACTGTCCCACTGTCTGCACCAGCGACAGAGTCAGGACATTCTTCCAGGACTCCCGCTTCGGCACAAGGAACTTCCTCGCCAAAACAGAGCCGAAAACGATCGTCATCGCACCGGCGATCATGAATCGGGCGCCCGCCAGCATGATCCTCGAAGCGGTGTCGTCCGGAGTGATCCTGAACAGCTCATAGGCGATCTTGATCGCCGGGGACGCGCTGCCCCACAGGACACAGCAGAAAACTGCCGTGAGCAATGTCACCGGGAACCAGGCCCAGATCACCCGGTCCTGCCCGCTCTGAAGACGGACCGCATTTTGTGTTGTATCAGAACTCATAAAACAAACTCCTCTGAATCCACTGTTAATTCGATGATCCCGATAATCTTAGATCGAATCCGGAGCACTTGCAATACACAATTTCAGAGGATTTATGCACTATTTTGCTCTCACTGCAGAGTACGCACGATATATAATCATCTATATAGTTCTCAAGTTTGCGCAGACAGACAGGCAGCCGGGCTGCCGGATAAGGAAGTACCCCATGATCGAACCCGAACTGGCGAGAAAATTCATCGAACAGCTCACACAGTACACTGAATACAACATCAACATCATGAATGAGAACGGCGTGATCATCGCCAGCCGCGATCCCTCCAGAGTCGGCACTTATCACGAAGTGGCCGACCGGATTATCCGCGGAGAACAGGACATGATCGTGATCCGGGACGACAAGGAATTTCCCGGCGTTCTGCCCGGCATCAACATGGCGGTCACACATCAGGGGCGCAAGGAAGGCGTCATCGGTGTGACCGGGGATCCCGACAAGATCCACGAAGTCGCGCTGATCACAAGGCTCGCGATGGAGACAATGCTCCGCTACGAAAAGCAGCAGGAGGAAATCCGGCTGCGCAGGAACCGGAAAGAACACTTCCTCAATATTCTGACCCAGAAGGAGTTTTCCGACTCCTCGGAACTGCGGGGGATCGCGCGGCAGCTGGGTCTTGATGAGTCTTTGGTCCGGGTTCCGGTCGTGTGCCGGCTGGTCGACGCGGGAAATACAACGGCAGATCCGGACAGGGCGCTCGCAGCGCTGCGGCGCGGAAATGGACACTGGGTCCAGGACTTCAGCGCCGTTCTGGACGAGACGCACCTGATCGTTTTCAAGACGGTAAAGCTCAACGGCAGGAAGAATTTCGTCGATTATCGGGATGAGCTCATCGAGTACCTGGCCCATATCCGGAATTGGCTGCAGCAAAATAGTGCCCGCGCCGTCTTCTATGTCGGATCGCTCCAGACTTCCTTTACTCAGTATTATTACACATACCGGCATTGCAAGTGGCTTGAGTCCCATCTTCGGGAACCGGACGAGATCGTCTTCTTTAATGACTATGTCCGGGAATATTTCCGGTCGCTGGTGCCCCGCCAGGAGCTGATGAGAGCTTTTATCATCTATGCACAGGAGATGCCTCAGGACTCCAAACAGCAATTTATCGAGATGATGCGGGCCTTTGAGGAGACCAATTACAATCTCTCCGAGTCGGCCGCAAGGCTCTACATCCACAAGAACACCCTGATCTACCGCTACAACAAGTTCAAGGACATGCTCGGCGTAGACCCTCTGGAGCGCTCGCTGGACAGAGGATTTATGGA
>CACXGR010000250.1 GCA_902767235.1 uncultured Lachnospiraceae bacterium
CGGCGATCCTGATCACCGTGACAGTCATCCTATGGAAGACGCAGGAGAGAGAGACGATGGGCAGGGAAGGCCTGAACGCCCAGACTTTTCTGGTCCTTGCGCTGATCGACACATGTATTCTGTACATACCGTGGTTCCTCTATCTGTGGCCGACAGAGAACGGCGGCTTCAAGAGTCATGTGCTCCTGCTTCCCTACATGGTCATCCGCCTGATGCAGACTGTTTCGATGGACGCGGATTACGAGGCGGCGCTGAAGATCGCATCTTTGGCGGGCAGGACCGGTGTGAGCATCGGATTCCTGAAGTTTTACACAGTGGTCCTCTCCTACGTCAGTGTGATGGTGCCGCTCGCCGGAATCCTGACGATCCTCGGATTCTTCGGAAACCAGATCGGCGGAAGGATCGCGACAAGCAGGCTGTCTTTTGGCAAGACGGTCTTTGTCTTCAACGGAGCCGGAGCGCGAAATCTCAACCTGGCGGAGAGCATATGGGAGAAAAGAGGGAGAAAGAACAGGGACTGCATTTTTTTGTTCTGCAATGTGCTGGAGACACCCGGAGCGGAGGCCGCGGCGAAGATCCGCAGAATGAGAGGCTGGTACACAGCGGATTATCCCTCCCACCTTCTCACGATCATCCAGAGAAGCAGGCGAAAGGAGATGTTCTACTTTCTTCTCGAAGATGAGGAGGGCAACTACAACGACGCGGTGAGTATTCTGAGAAGGGCGGGAGAGCTGTGCCGGTACGGTGAGAAGTGGTCCTGCGCCGACCGGGTGAAGATCACGATGACGCTGAGCAACTATGAGCTGAGCAGCATACTGGATTCACAGGACAAATACGGGATCTTTGTCAGGCTCATCAATATGGAGCAGATGTGCGCCCAGGACCTTTTCAGCAGATGGCCGCTCTACACCTGCCTCAGCCCCGGCCAGAAGACGATCAACATGGTGATCATCGGGGGCGGAAAGGGCGCGGAGGAGATCCTCCTGAACGCGCTGTGGATGGGACAGATCGCCAGCGCGCAGCTGAAGATCCGGCTGATCAGCGAGAGGGCAAACCAGATTAGGAACAAACTGATCATGACCTGTCCCGCGCTCTTTGACCCGGAGACGGCGGGAGACCGGATCACGGAGATCGAATTTGAGAATGTCGGCGGAAGAGAGGAGCTGGGGCTCCAGAACAGAAGCTTTGACGAGATGGATTATATTGTCGTCGCCGGCAATAATGACAATGACAATATACAGATCGCCATGTGGCTGAGGACCTGGTCGGCAAGGGACAGGGAGCTGGCGGCAGAGCAGCCATTTATCGCGGCGCTCGTAAGAGACGAGAAGCACACGGAACAGGCTGAAAAGCTGTGCGTCCATGACAGCCGGGACATTTCCTACGACCTGCATATCTTTGGAACGGAAGGAAGGCTCTTTGACGCGGACCATATCCTCAGAAGTGATCTTGTCGGGATCGCGCACAGGATCCAGCTCTCCTACGAGATCGAGAATCTGGACGGACACGTCGACGCGGAACTGAACCGCAAAGCCTGGGACGAGCTCAACCGCTCTGTATACAACTACAGGAGCTCCGAAGCGAGCGCCCTGTACCTTGCTAACCGTCTCTTTGACGCCGGCGCGATCGAGGCCTGTATGAAGAAGGCAGAAGGCAGCCCCGACCGCTCCTTTACCGGCGAGGAACAGGCGGAGTACTGGAGGAAGGCTGTAAGAGAGGAAAGATCAGAGGGGGATAACAGAAAGATCTCGGAGATCATGGAAGCCTATACGG
This sequence comes from uncultured Lachnospiraceae bacterium, assembly GCA_902767235.1. Taxonomy (GTDB): domain Bacteria; phylum Bacillota; class Clostridia; order Lachnospirales; family Lachnospiraceae; genus CAG-791. The sequence goes on from CACXGR010000250.1 coordinate 1,774, forward strand.
AGAAGATCAAAGATCCGGTTCTCTTCGACAGGCTCGCTGAGACGGAGCACCGCAGGTGGATCGCTTATATGGCGGGCAATGGCTGGGTGACGATGCCGGCCGATATGATCGGAGAGTGGCTGGCGGCCAGCGGCGGCCGCCGAAAAGACTATCTCAGGCTCCGCCATCCCGCAATGGCCTCCTGGAAGGATCTGGAGGAACGGTCCCTCATCGTGACCGGCGGAGAAGACCGCGAGTACTATAAAAATATGGACAGGCTCATGGTGGAGAGAGTCCGCTTCTTTATCGGGCAATGAGCAGCATGGGACAGACCAGCGGTTTCAGGGAAAACAGAAATCCGGCCGAAAGGCCGGATTTCTTACGTTCATGCAGCCGCTGTCATTTCTCATTAGCGCTCAATTCATTTTTTTGGTGTGATCGACGTGTATTTTTTGGATTTTCCGATCAGATATCTGGCGTAGGACTTTGTGATCCTTTCCGGACGAAGACTGAGTACTGACGCTGCAAGGGGATTCTGCATAAGTACGTATGTTTTGTTGGAATCCAATTCGTAGTACTTTTTTCCGATCTGTGTGACGACGCTCCGATGCCGGGAACCGTAGAATCCGGTTCCGTGATCTACATTTCTTCCGGGAACGGTGAGCCAGCTCTTTTTCAGCCCGGCCTTTTTGGCCATCAGATAAGTGAGATCCGAGTAGGCAAAGCAGGTGCCGTATCCTTTCTTGAGCATGCTTTCTGCGTTGTAGGAACCATCCTTGTAATAATATCTGGATCCGATGAAGGTGGTTATGCAATAAGCTTTATCGGCACCGCTGAGTTTGTCGAAGTTGGTCCCTCCGTTTTTGCAGGTCACAAGCATTAATTCAAAAGCATCGTTCACGCTTTTATCGACCTTGTCGCTGTAACCCTTGACACCAAGCTTTTTCAGGCTGGTGTATTTTTTCCTCATCTGCTTTTTGACATTGAGCGTGATCGTCTTGTTGAAGACGCCTTTTACATAGTCCTGGGACTCGGGCACCGTGAGCCGAATCTTTATTTTGTACTTGCCGGTCTTGATTCCCTTTTTGACTGTGATCTGGCCGGTCTTCTTGTTGAGCTTAATGTACTTTTTGGCCTTCTTGGGAACGGAGAGCAGCTTCATGACCGGTGTACTTTCCGTGAGCTGTCTGAATACGGTAAAATATGCCTTCTTATACTTTTTGAGAATCCCGGTGGTTATGTACCTCTTGGAGGCAAAAGCGCCTTTCTCGATCTTGAGCTTGGCTTTCTTTATCGTAAATGTGCGGGTGACGGTGCCTGTGAAATCATTCAATCCTTCAAAGGTCATGGTAGCCGTTCCGGCCAATGTGTTGTTCTCATAGCTGAGGAGGTAATCGATCCCTTCTACAAGCGTCTTTCCGTTGTAAGTAAGGGACACATTCTGTGTGAGCGATCCGCCTTCATAGGTCTTGTCGGTAATGCCGGAGATCGTCACATTCGAAAGATCGGTCACGCCGTAATACGCCGTTTCATCCTCTTTGGCGGCCTTCTGGCCGGGCTTTACCTCATCTGCAACAATTTCAGCAGCGGCCTCATCGGCCGGCTCAGCAGGATCGACCGCGGCGTCCTCATCATCCGAGGCGGCTTCTGCACTGTCC
>CACXGR010000251.1 GCA_902767235.1 uncultured Lachnospiraceae bacterium
TCCCCGCGGACGATCCTGTCCAGTTCCGCCACGCACTCGTCCAGGTCTTTGTTGATCAGGACATAGTCGTACAGGTGCATCTTCTCCGCCTCTTTCATGCCCGTCATAAGGCGCTTTGTGATCTCCTCGCGGGATTCGCTGCCTCTTCCGACGAGCCTGTGCTCGAGCTCCTCCGCGGTGGGCGCTGCCAGGAAGATGCTGACCGTATCCGGATACAGCTTCATGATCTGCTCGGCGCCCTGCACTTCGATCTCCAGGATCACGTTGTTGCCGGATTCCAGGTTTTGCTCGACATAGTCCCTGGGGGTTCCGTAGTAGTGATCGCCGTATCTGGCGTATTCGAGCAGTCCGCCCCTGCCGATCGTCTCCTCAAACTCCTCATTGGTGACAAAAAAGTAATTGACGCCGTGTTCTTCGTTTTCCCGGGGCTTTCTCGTGGTCATGGACACAGAGAGTTTGTAATTGTCAAAGGTTTCCATCAGCTTCTTGACGACGGTTCCTTTGCCGGCGCCCGAAAAGCCGGAGATGATCACTATTTTACCCTTTTTCTTCTCGTCAGTCATATACGTCCTCATTCTTTCCGCTCTCCGGCTCTTCACTTCCCGCCTCCGCTCTCGCGCGGATCGTCTCCGGCAAAAGGGCCGACAGGATGACCCTGTCGTTTTCCATGATGAGCACAGCCTTGGTCTTCCTGCCCTGGGTCGCATCCACCGTCCTTCCGTCCTCTCTCGCGCTGGCGATGAGGCGCCGGATCGGCGCGGAATCAGGACTCACAATGGCAATGATCTTGCCCACATTTACGGTATTGCCGAAACCGATATTGATAAATCTGATCCCTTCCATCGCTTTATCACTCGATATTCTGGATCTGCTCTCTGACCTTCTCCACCGTGGTCTTGAGCTCGATCGCCCTGTCCGACACTTCCAGGTCGTCGGATTTGGAGAGGATCGTATTGGATTCGCGGTTCATCTCCTGCGCGATGAAGTCGAGCTTTCGTCCGACGCCCTCGCTGCCGTCCAGGGCCTCTCTGGTCGCCTGAATGTGACTCTGAAGGCGGACCAGCTCCTCATCCACGCATACCTTGTCCGCATAGATGGTCACTTCCTGCAGGATCCGGCTGTCCTCGATCGCGGTGTCCGCGACCAGTTCTCTGACCTTGTCATAGAGACGCTGCCTGTAGGAGGCCACGATCCCCGGGGCCCGCTCTGTGATAAAGTCCACATGTCCCTGCATCTCGTCGAGCTTGCCCATAAGGTCGTTTCGAAGGAACTCTCCCTCCCTGACCCTGCTCTGCAAAAAGTTCTCCGCCGCCTCCGTGATCACGCTGCGAAGGCTCTCCCAGAGCTTGTCGGGATTGAGCGGCTCCTCCTCCATGGTAAAGACATCCGGGAATTTGGCGAGGTTCGACACGCGGATATCGTCGGTGATCCCGTACTCCTGCGCCATCTGCCGCAGGTATCCCAGATACTCTCCGGCGATCTTGCTGTTGTATTTTACCTCTACATTGGCCTCCTTGAGGTCCTCATACGCGATGTATACATCGACTTTGCCGCGCTTTATATACTTTTTCAGCTCCGCGCGGATCGAAGACTCCAGCATTCCCAGCTGCCTTGGCATCTTGATGCCGATGTCCAGATAGCGGTTGTTGACTGATTTGATCTCCACCGTGATCTTCAGGTCGTCATTTGCAAACTCCGCTCTGCCGTATCCTGTCATGCTCTTGATCATTTGTGCCTGCTCCTGTCTCTATCGAATTGAAACCGACTGATATTGAAACGGTTGATTGAAACCGCATTGATAAGCCGTTTACTGCTTATAGCGAAACGACCATATATGGTCGATTTTACCGCTATTGAAGGCCTTTGTAAAGAACGCGCATCCGTGCGGCTGTGTGTTTGCGGCGCTTTGTGTTATAATCAGATGACTCCCGGATCCGGGCAGGTCAATTTCAGATCTCAATAAGGAAAGGAGCCTCGATTATGGCTTTTGACGGAATCACCACCGCCTGCCTGTGCAGGGAACTCTCTGACAGGCTGACAGGCGCAAGAATATATAAGATCGCACAGACGGACCGCGACGAGCTGGTCCTCACTTTAAAGCCGCTGCCGGAGCGGGGCGGCGGGCAGTGCCGGCTCTATCTTTCTGCCGACGCCTCTCTCCCGCTGGCCTATCTGACGGCAAAGCCCAGGCAGGCGCCCCTTCAGGCGCCCGCTTTCTGCATGCTGCTGCGCAAGCATCTTCAAAACGGCAGGATCCTGTCGGTCACGCAGCCCGGCCTGGAGCGCATCCTGCGCTTTGAGGTGGAGCATCTGGATGAAATGGGCGACCTCTGCAGGCATACACTGGTCATCGAGCTCATGGGCAAGCACAGTAATCTGATCTTCTTAAATGACAGCGAGCAGATCGTCGACAGCATCAAGCATATCTCCTCCCTGGTCAGTTCCGTCAGGGAAGTGCTGCCGGGCAGACCCTATTTTGTCCCCGATACAAGGGGGAAAAAGGATCCGCTGACAGAGACAGAGGCGCACTTCGACGCGCTCCTTCTCAGCCAGCAGGTTCCCCCTGCAAAGCTCCTCATGAGCACTTACACCGGCATCTCCACCCAGATGGCGGAGGAGCTCTGCCACAGGGCCGCCCTCTCCAATGACAGGAGTGCCTCGTCCATGACGCAGGAAGACCGCACATCTCTCTGGGAGGCCTTTCGCGGACTCATGGATCTGGTCAGGAACGGGCGCTTTTCTCCCTGCGTCTACTACCAAAAAGACGAAAACGGCCGCCGCGGCGAACCGGCCGCTTTTGCCGCCGTGCCTCTGCGGATCTACGCCGACTTCGACCGGAAGTTTGAGGAAGTCCGCTTCGATTCCATGTCGGAGCTGCTCGAGACTTTCTACGCCCAGAAAAACGAGGTGACCCGCATCCGGCAGAAATCCGTGGACCTGCGCCGCGTCGTGCAGACCATCCTGGAGCGGGACATCCACAAATATGACCTGCAGTGCAGGCAGATCAAGGACACGGAAAAGCGCGACAAGTACCGCGTCTACGGTGAACTGCTCAACGCCTACGGCTATTCCATAGAACCGGGCGCGAAGTCCTGTGAGCTGGACAACTATTACACCGGGGAAAAGATCCGCGTCCCGCTGGATCCCACGCTGACGCCGATGCAGAATGCCAAGCGCTATTTTGACCGCTATACCAAGCTCAAGAGGACCAATGAGGCCCTGACGGAGCTGACCGCGAAGGTACAGGAGGAAATCCGGCACCTGGAGAGCATCCGCACTTCCCTGGATCTGGCCACCAATGAGGGCGACCTCGCCCAGATCCGCCAGGAGCTGGAGGACAGCGGCTTTGTCA
>CACXGR010000252.1 GCA_902767235.1 uncultured Lachnospiraceae bacterium
AGCGAAATTCATATTCTGTGTCTCGCAGAATTTCACCTCAATGTTGGCAGACACGATAAATCCGTCGACCACATAGAAAGAGAGGCTGCCGTCTTCCGCCCCTTTGCAGGGCTTTGAGAGCGAGCGGCAGGTGGGATAGCTGCTTTCCATCAGGTACTGCCAGTCCCCGCCCGTCTTTTCCGTGTCAATGATGCCGCGCTGTGCGCCCGCGTCCTCCTTCGAATAAGCTGAGATATCCGTATTGCTGAAAGTGCGGCCGAAGTCGCCGCCGGCGATGACGTAGTTTCCTTTCTCTGCCTCTTCGTTCATCAGATCCATGAGCGCCCGGAACTGCGCGTCCTCCTCTTCACCGGAAGCGCTGCCGTGCGCCAGCTGAAGGTTGAACAGGACGAGAGATCTGTCGCTGTCCTTTATGGGAATGCGCTCCCTTAGAAGGCAGTACTTGCGGCTGACCAGCCTCGCCGGCCATTTTACCAGGGAGGGGAGCCTGAATCTCTCCGCCGTCTCCACGCTGAAGTCCGTCAGTGTCATGAGACCGCTTCGGACCTTCCCGACGGGCGGGACCGGATAAGGGACGAAGCGCACGTCATAGTTATAGGCGAAGGCGGTCGTGTATTCCTCCTCATACTCCTCCAGCAGCACGTTGCAGATGACAATGGGTTCGTCAATACTGTGAGAACGCATGGACTCCCTGTCCACTTCCTGGAAAAAGATCACGTCGGGATCCGCCATGGCCGACAGCTCCGTGATCCCGGTCAAATTGTCGGTCACCTCTTTTTTCCCGGATGCGTAGACGCCTTTTCCGCCTTCCGTATAGTAGTCGGCGTTTTCGCCCAGGCCGCCCCACCCGCAATTCCAGGTGAGGACATGCAGCGTATCGCCCTCCCTGATCGGATCCGAATAGGCCGGGTTGACGCCGATGCTCTCCTTCTCCTGCGGCCTGTACTCCGTGAGCATGAGATATTCGGTCATCCCCGTGACCAGAACCGCTGCAAAGAGCACCGCAGAGATGAGCGACCGCACTATTTTGACGGTTTTTCTGTGCTGTGCATTTTCATTGTCCATATTTACAAAGCTCCTTCATACTCAGGCAGTCCTGATGCGGATCTGGTCACTGGCTGACCGCGGTCATGATCCTGGACATCAGCGGGAAGACGCAGAGGACCCATCCCGCCGCAAAGACCAGGAGATGCTTTTTCGTGCTTATGAGCGCGACGAATTCCCTGATCACGGCGCTGGGCCAGTAGTAAGGCGCCACATGCGCGCCGATCCCGGTGCACTCAAAATCCAGGTCCCTGCAGATGCTCAGTGCCCGCCAGACATGGTAATTGCTGGTCACGAGCGCCGTGTAGCGGCTGCCCTCCCGGGACTCGATGATCTTTCGGGAAAAGATCAGGTTCTCCCGGGTCGTGCCGGATCTGTCCTCTCTGATGATGTGCTCCTGCGGGATCCCGTGCGCGAGCAGATAGCCTTCCATCGCCTCCGCCTCGGATATCTCTTCATCTCTTCCCCGGCCGCCAGAAGGGATCATAATCGGCTTCGTCGGGTCCAGGCGGTACACTTCGATCGCCTTGTCGATGCGGTCCGACAGGAGCTTGGAGACCTCTTTCCCGCGGATCAGTCCGCTGCCGTGTATGATGATATAGTCAAAATCCCGCTTGCGGGGAATCATTTGCAAAAGCACGGTGTAGCACATAAATCCCACGAAGATCAGCGATCCGTAGGTCACCGTCAGGCTGATCAAGAGAAGGGCCTTCATGCCGGCTGTGACAAACCGCGCCGTATCCTCCGCCCAGTAGTAGGGGAAGACATAGAATAAGAGCGTACAGATCTCTCCCACCGCGACCGCTATGCCCAAAAGGAGGGACAGCTGGTTGGCCAGGCTCCTCCCCTCCCGCTTGTACATGATCACTCCGTTGGCGATGAGAATGAACGGCACTGACAGAAGTAGCAGAAAGAGCAGCAGAGACAGCGCTTTGGCCGTTCCGGCAAAGTGTTCTCCCGAGAGCGAACATATAAAAGGCGCCGTCGATGCGGCGGCCAGCAGCAGATATATGCAGTTTCTGAACCTGCTTCTGTCCAGCGCTGCGGACGCCCAGAATATTCCCCACAGCACAAGGCAGGGGATCGCGTATTCAATTATTCTGCTCGCGTACTCGCCCATAGGCATCCACTCTCCTTCGTCACAGATCTTCAGCCGACATCAACGATTATAGCACCACTTCCAAGCATAAGAAAAGAGGCAGACCCCGTACAGGGTCTGCCTGCTCTGCCGCATATTCGATATCCGGTCTTATTTGACTTCGGACATTCCGAAAGGAAGTCCTTCGTTGAAGTTCCTCGCGTTCTCCATGGTGACGGCTGCGATGGCCTGCAGGGCTTCTCTTGTGAAGAATGCCTGATGGGATGTGAGGATCAGGTTCGGGAACATGGTCAGTCTCGCCACGATATCCGTATCGATCATCTCGTCGGAGCGGTCGTTGTATACGTTGGGGTCCTCGCCCTCATACACATCCAGTGCCACACAGTGGAATTTGTTCGCTCTCAGGCCTCTGATCAGCGCCTCGGGATCCACCAGCGGTCCGCGGGAGGTGTTGACCAGCATGACATCGTCCTTCATCAGGGCGATTGCCTCGTCGTCAATGAGATGATAGGTTCCGTTGGGGCCCATGACCAGGGGTGCGTGCAGGGAGATCAGATCCGATTTCCTGAGCAGCTCCTCTTTCGTGACATATTTGAGGATTCCCTTCTCCTCGAGGCTCATGTTGGGGAATGCGTCCCATCCAAGAACAGTCATGCCGTAGCCTCTGCAGATATTGGCCATAATCTGGCCGATCCTGCCGGTGCCCATGATGCCTGCCACCTTATTGTGCAGGTCCAGGCCCAGAAGTCCACTCAGCGCGAAGTTGTTGTCCTTTACCTTGATGTAGGACTTGTGGATGCGGCGGTTGGCAGCCTGAAGGATCGTCATGGCGTGCTCGGCGACCGCATAGGGTGAGTATGCCGGGACGCGCAGGACAGTGATGCCGCACTCTGCCGCCGCTTTGGCGTCGACGTTGTTGAAGCCCGCGCAGCGAAGAAGGATCAGCTTGACGCCGCACTCGCTCAGGATCTCGATGACCTCACGGGGCGCCTCGTCATTGACAAAGATGCAGACTGCGTCATAGCCCTTGGCCAGATTTGCCGACTCGATCGTCAGACGGCTGTTGAAATACTTGATGTCCACATTGTAGGTTCCCTCTCCCTTTTCTCTGGAGAGTTCGCTGAAGAAGATGCGGTCATAATCCTTCGTTCCGAAGAATGCCACCCTGAGGACGTCCCTCTTTTTGGCTTTGGGGGCAATATCTGCCAGCACTTCCTCGATCTTCGCGATCGCTTCTTCTTCGTCGGGGCCGTCTGCCGTGATCTTCAGCAGGGAGCCCTTTCCGGCGTGAAGACTGAGGATCTGAAGCACGTTATTGCCGGCGGCGACATTTCCGTTGCATTCGATCATGACAGCGCTCTTGAAATTAGTGCACGCCTGCGCGAGCAGTGCAGCAGGACGAGCGTGAATGCCCAGGACATTCTTTACCGTGTACCGTAATTCTATCATATGCTTTCCCTTCTCTCATATACTGTGAGCAGTTCCACACATTCATGCTATCGCCATTATATATAAACTGTACTAATATTTCAATCGATTCTCGCTCCATATCGGTCAAAATACACAAAAAAGAAATGTGTACAACTCTTTTAGATCAATACAGCATTCCCAGCATCTCCCAGGCGTAGGCGTCCTTTTTCTGCTCGGCCGGATCGAGTTCGCCGTAGGGAAGAAGGAGATGATGCTGTCTTTTGGCGTTGTTCCTCACAGGGCAATAGGTCCAGTTGTGCATCCGGTGGAATCTGACCCACCGCCTGTGCTCCATCTCCTGATACAGATCCGCCTTCTCATCCTTTGTCTTCAGATACACCTCATAGGCTTTCCTGCAGTTCTCCTCCGTGATCTGCGTGAAGCTCTCGTCCCCCAGCAGATACCGGATCTTCACCAGCAGGTGATCCGCCGCCGCAATGTTGGACTGCTGCAGGAAGCAGGACAGGTTCTCAAAGGGCACCGGGTTGTCGGAGCCGCGGTTGTAGATCTCATGCATGAGCACCGCCTGTCTGTTCAGTGCGTTCTTCATCACATATTCACGGGTCAGTATTTTGCCGCTCTCCCCAAAGGAGGATACTCCTTTCATCTCTTTGTCCAGCCGGACATGCACCTTGTCCTGAATGCCGAACCAGGCTGCCAGCTGCTCCATGCACCGGAGATTGTCCGATTCGCTGTCCCTGCAGAGGATGATGCGGTCTGCATCTTTAAGAAGGGGAATGCTGTCCGCCCATTCTTCCCTGTGGAAGACCAGGGTGTCCTCTCCCGGCCCGCCCGATGCCAGCGCTTTCACGAGCTCCGGATGCAGCTTCTCAAAACCGGCGCTGTCCTCGAACACGTGATAGTGCACGGTCCGGTCCGGCGTGTAGACATTGGTCAGCAGCGCTCTCTCCAGGACCGCGCTGCCGCTGCGGCCGCATCCGATCAAAACGACGCTTTTCTCATCGGGCTGGAGGGGGAACTGTTTCCAGTACCACCTTCCCAGACACTCCTCCCTTCCGAAGAGATGGAGCAGGTCGGGCTTGTTCTCCACTGTAATATCCGCCATGCAGTAGCTCTCCACGGAGGCTTGTGCTGCGTCAAGTCCCTCTCTGTAGTTCTGCCAGGGGTCCTCCTTCATCAGGATCAGCGTCATGCCGTCCGTATTTCCCCGCACTTTTATGAGTTCCTGCACATTTCCGTCAAAATATACCCGGTTTCTGTCGATCCGGTTCCCATGCTCGTCTTCGCCCGGAAAGACCAGCATGCAGGCTTCCTCCTTCGCCAGCTCATCCGCCAGCGTCTGCGCCTCATTCCCGCTGCAGTTGAACACATACCACTTCATATTGCTGCAGCCGCGGAGTCTGAGCCTGGGCAGGAGCTGTCCCCGAAGCAGATGCAGGACAATGCCGACCAGTGTGGACAAAAGGCCGACGCTGCAGAGCGCCAGCATGATGCCGAGGATCCTTCCGACCGGCGTCACCGGAGCTTTGTCGCCGTACCCCACCGTCGTCAGGGTGATCAGCGAATACCAGATCGCGTCCCATATGCTGCGGATCGTCGACCCCTCTGCCCGGTACTCAACGATCGTCAAAAGCACGATGATCACTGCGAAGACGAAAAGCGTCTTCAGCATAAGCTTCGTATTTCTGTTCATTCGCTCCTCCCTCCGCGTCCGGCGGCCGCGGATTTATGCATCCTCTTCCTTCTGTGCATTCAGGATCTGCGGGATGATCAGGATGTTGTTGATATCCATCTGCCTGTAGTCCACGTCTCTACCCGTCGCCTCTTTCTCTCTCCTTGACAGATCGTCGAGCTCCTCGTTGGGGATCAGGCAGGCGTGCATGCGCTTCTCCGCATCCTTGGCGATCCGGTTGCTGCAGGGGATCCCCTTCGCTGCGCACTCCTGATAGTGCTCCGCTTTATTGTCAAAGATCTCTCTGGGCATAGTCCTGTAGCCCATGCAGTAGTGGAAAGCGCACCACCTCAGATGCTCCGTCTCCCCGAGGACCCTGAGCTTCTCGTCATCCGGTCTCCAGCCTTCCGCCATGATCTCCTCTTCTGTGTACCCGGACGCTTTCACGAATGCAGGGATAAACTCCGCCGAGGCCCTGGAGGACATCTTGCTGAAGGGATCGCAGGCAATCCATTTCTCCCAGCTGCTCCTGTCCGAAGTGTCATATGCGGCGTTTAAAATAATCGCGTTCCGATCCTCTTTTTTGGCGGAGAGCATATCCAGCGTAAACACATCCTTGACCTTGATCTCGCCCCCCACAAACGCCTGGTACCGGATCCCGGCCTTCGTGACCTGTACGACACAGATGTGCTCTGAATGGACCCGCTTGAGGTAGAGCATGAGGCTGTCTGACAGTTCGGCGTTCATGGCGTCGTTTCCCGCGCACACCGCTATATATTTGAGCGTATGCAGGCGGCCTGCCACGTAGTCATAGAACTCCTTGCTCCGTCCGTCCACCTGTCTGAGAGAGATGTCGTAGTTCCGGATCAGCTCCGGACACTGGGTCAGGAGGAAACCGGCCTCGTTATTCATATTGCGGGAGAACACCGTCGCGCGGAAGGTGCTGCCCACATACTGTCCGTTCATGATCAGGTGCCGGAGGGCCGCCTGTCCCGTTTCACCGAATCCGATCACAATGCAGTCAAAGTCCTGCTCCGCTCTCCCGCTCCCGTCAAATGTCATGAACTCCCAGGGTGGGCAGAGACGGATCATCGCGCGGGCTGCCAGCTCCGCCGCACTGAAGACCTGCACGTACCCGTAGCCGTAGTCTTCCTCCGAGACCTGCAGGAGCGACGCCGAGATATCCTCGGTCCCGGGGAGCGTTATGCTGGTCCTGCCCGGATCGATCCCGTCGTTCTCCAGCGCGTCCCGCAGCGCTATGGCAAAAGACAGATTCTTGTTTCTCGAATTGTGAAGCGCATAGGCGGCGATCCTCTGCCGGTTTTTCAATCGGAGCGTGCTCCTCGTTGCCCTGTCCAGTTTGACGGCCCCGTTTCCCGTGATCACGGCCATTCCCATTTTGACCGCCTCATTGATCTTGTCGGATGTCTCACTTTCACTGAGGAGGACGACGGAGGTTCCTTTCTGCCCCAGGCTCTCCTGCCCCACCCGTATACTGTCGGAATTGATCCCGTATATGATCGTGAGGTCCCCCTTCATCGCCAGAAAGATCCGGAACCGCTTGAGGCTCTCTGCTCCGATCGTGACCATCACCGCGCTGGCAATGGAATAAAATGCGCTCAGATGCAGGATCCAGCAGATCAGGGTCGTGACGCGGCCCTGCAGCACCGGAGAGCCGGCGATCGAGGACATGTCATTTTTGCCCAGGAACATGCCGATCACGGAGAAGGGTGTCCGGATCAGGGACAGGATCCAGTCCCCGGTCGTATAGGTATACCCGATCCCGTAGATGATGCTCCCTCCCAGTACGGCCGCCATCATCATGAACGACGTCAGTTTTACGGAGTAATCCGGCTTCAGTGCCATGTTGGTCACCAGCGCCGCAAAAAACACGATGGATAAAACAATGACCGATAAAGATTCCATACGGCCTCCTTCTCACTCGTCTCGTCGGGGTACGGCGCATCTGCCG
>CACXGR010000253.1 GCA_902767235.1 uncultured Lachnospiraceae bacterium
GAGCTGGCAACGAGAATCGAACTCGTGACCTCCGCACTACCAATGCGACGCACTACCGACTGTGCTATGCCAGCATATCCGTTGTCTTCGCGACAACAAATAGATAATAGCACAGTCAACAAGTGATGTCAAACATGAATTTATTATTGTTTGGGTGTTGCAGGGGTCTCCGCTTTCTTTTTGGCTTCTTCCGCCTTCTTCTTCTTGGCTTCTTCCGCCTTCTTCTTCTTGGCCGCTTCCGCCGCCTTCTTCTTTTCTTCCTCTTCCTTGCGCTTGCGCTCTTCCTCTTCCCTGCGCTTCATCTCCAGGTACTCCTCATAGTGGTAAGAGCAATAATCGTCTTCGTCGTAAGTCGTATCCTCGTCAAAATACTCCGTAACAGCCGGACAGATCCCGCCGAAAGGCGACTGTCCCGAAACTTTACAGACCGTACGCTGAATAATACCTTCGGGCTTTTCAAAGTCCTGCCACTCCTGATTGCCGGGGAGCTCTTCCATGACCGCTTTCCAGATCGTCTTGGCAAGTCCCTGCTCCTCGGACGTGGTCAGGTCGATGTTGTTGTCATATCCCACCCAAACGGTTGCCGTGTAGCTGGGCGTGTAGCCGCAGAACCATACGTCATTCTCGTCCGAAGTCGTACCCGTCTTGCCGGCTGTCTGCGTCGTCTCGAAGTCAGCGCTTCTTCCGGTTCCCTCGGTCATGACATCTTCCATCGCCGATGTGAGAAGCCATGCGGCTTTCTCGTTGATCACGCGTCTGGTCTCTGCTGTCTTGGTGCTGTCCAGGACCACGTTTCCTTCGTGGTCATAGACTTTCGTGTACATCTTGGGCTCCACATATACGCCCTTGTTGGCGATTGCTGCGTAGGCGGCGTTCAGCTCAATATTCTTGACGCCGTAGGTGATACCGCCCAATGCGATCGTCTGGTTGACGTCCGTGTATGTATTGCCGTTGATCTCGGCGCCGTCCACCAGTGTGGAGATGCCGAATTTCTGTGCGTAATCATAGCCCACCCGCGGTCCGAGCGCCGTCAGCACTTTGACGGTGACAATGTTCATGGACTGCACGATACCCTGGCGCAGTGTAGAGAGTCCTTTGTAGCCCTTATACCAGTTCCGGATCGGGATGCCGCTCTCATAATCGTAGGGCTCATCGACCTCGGAGGAGGCCAGCGTGAACTCGCCGGTATCCAGCGCGGGCGCATAGGTGGTCAGGACCTTAAAAGTCGATCCGGGCTGGCGGAGCGTATCCGTCGCTCTGTTCAGTGTCCTGTTCGCATTCTTGTCGCCGCGGCCGCCCACCATGGCCAGAACATATCCGGTCGACTGATCTTCCACGGTCAGAGAGATCTCCGGCTGAGGTGCAAGGCTGACGCTCTCTGTATATTTTTGCTTGTCCGGATTGCTGATGACCGAATTGCGGTAATCTTCGATGTCGCTCCTGGCATCTTCCTCCGAACTGTACATCAGATCGGCGTCCCAATCCTGTTCAGCCAGCCAGTTTGCGAGGCTGTTGCTGTCATAGTTGGAAGTCGTGCCGTCCTCATTGATGACCGAAAGCTTATAGCTGAGTATATACTTGACGTCCTCGGGATAGTTCCCGGAATCCTCGCTGCACTCTTCGTCACAGATGGCCTGGATCTCCGGATCCATCGTCGAGTAGATCTTAAGACCGCCGCTGTAAAGGAGCGAATATGCTTCGTCTTCTGTCTTTCCCGCGTCTTCCTGCAGGTCCTTGAGGATCTGGGTCTGCAGCGCGTCCACAAAGTAGGAGTTGATGCGGTTGTCTTCCACCTGCTTTTTGATATTGACTTCCTGGATCCTTGTGTAGACGTCGTCGCTCTTGGCCTGATCGAGCTGTTCCTGATCGATATATCCCTGATTGAGCATATACTGCAGAACGACGTCGCGTCTCTGAGCGTTCTGCTCGGGGTAGATGATCGGATCAAACTGCGTGGGGTTCTGCGGAATACTGGCTATAACGGCGCATTCCGAAATCGACAGCTCATTGCAGGATTTGTCAAAATATCGCTGCGAAGCTGCTTCTACGCCGAGCGTGCCATGTCCGAGGTTGATCGTGTTGAGATAGTTGAGCAGGATCGTATCCTTGCTCATCGTTTTCTCCAGCTCGATCGCACAGTACTGCTCCTGCAGTTTTCTCTTGATCCTCTCCACCTTTGTCTCATTGGTCCAGTCGGTGAAGACATTGTTCTTGATCAGCTGCTGGGTAATGGTACTGGCGCCCTCAGAGAAGTTGCCGGTGGTCAGTCCGATCACCGCTGCACGAAGAATACCCGGGGCATCGATGCCGTTGTGCTCATAAAACCGCTCATCCTCGATCGCCACAAAGGCATGTGCCAGATCATCCGTGATCATATCACCGGATACGGGGATTCGGTTGGAATCCGCTGAGACCAGTTTGGCGATCTGCGCTTCTTTGGCGTCATATACAAAAGATGAGAATCCCTTGGGGCTTACATCGATGACCGTATTGCTCGGCGCGCTGTCGATGACACTGCGGAATACACCGACTCCGAATGCGGCTCCCGCGATACACAGTCCGATCACAGCGACAAGAAGAAGCTGTCCGGCTCCGAGCAGGATCTTTTTGATCCTTTTCCGGCTCTTTGTGGCGAGGTAATCCTGCCTGTTTCGTATCCCTCTTCTGCCAAAATTCATATAATGAACCTATTCCTTTCCGTAATTCATCTCTGTATTATAGCAAATGTGCTCTTAAGAATAAAGAACTTCACAAAATTGTCATTTTATTTTGGTATTCTTTGAGATCAAATACGTTATAATGTCAAAGTATGAGTTTTCGCCATCACTTATACAAGACGGAAACGCCCCCGCTTTATTACCGGTTTTTCAGGCCTTGAGCCGGCATGCATTGACAGCACACTTTTAATATATGAAGAAAGAAAGCAGAAAAGAAAACGAACAGGAACACCCCGAGAAACGGTTTATACAGAAGATCCGTACGATTTGGAGAGTCGCTGCGGCTCTTTGCATCTTGCTATGGACAGGCTGGTGCCTTTTGGACGCCTTTGTGATCCCGAGGGACATTGTCGTCCAGAGCGAATACAGTGGCGAGGACAGCAGCAGTGC
>CACXGR010000254.1 GCA_902767235.1 uncultured Lachnospiraceae bacterium
GATGTCTCCATTCCGGATATGCTGGAGCGCTTCAAGAATCATCCTTCCATCGAGCCCCTGATCAAGGGCGGGCTGCCGATGGAATACTCCGCACACCTCGTTCCTGAGGGCGGATTTGACATGATCCCCAAACTGTATGACAACGGTGTCCTGGTGACCGGCGATGCGGCTGCCTTCGTTATCAACCTCGGCTACACCGTCCGCGGCATGGACTTTGCGATCGAGTCCGGCAGACTGGCCGCCCAGGCTGTGATCCGTGCAAAAGAGATGCAGGATTTCAGCGCGGTCACGCTGGCTTATTATCAGTGGCTTGTGGAAAACAGCTTCATCTATGACGATATGAAGCAGTACAAGAACTTCCCCAAGCTCCTCGAGCGCCATGAGATCTTCAACGACCTTCCCGAGATCGCAGATGTCCTCTTTGACAAACTGTTCAGAGTGGACGGCTCGAAACCTGTTTCGATCCCGATGTTTGCGATCGACGAGATCGCCAAACGCACCAGCGCCAAAAAACTGATCGACCTGGTCATGGTCGCGCTGGATGCACTTTAAGATACCGGAAGGAGGACTTCAAAAATGGCAAAAAAAGTACCGGTAGATGATAAACTGGGCTATGATGTTTTCCACACCGATGAGGGATATGCCCACATAGAGATCAACAAAGACTACAAGGATGAGGAAGAGATCCGCAAGGTCGTCCTCGCCTGCCCGGCCGGGCTCTACAAATATGAGAACGGCGAGATCAGCTTCTCCCACGAGGGCTGCCTGGAGTGCGGCACCTGCCGCGTCGTATCGGGCGGCAAAGTAGTGAAGAGCTGGAATCATCCCTACGGGGAAATGGGCGTCACATACATGCAGGGTTAAATGAGCAGAATTATTATTTTTACGGGAAAGGGCGGCGTCGGCAAAACAAGCGTGGTCGCCGCCCACGCCCTTCGCGCTGCGCGCGGTGGGATGAATACGCTGCTGGTCAGCGCCGACATGGCCCACAACCTGGGCGATGTGTTTGAGATCAGGACGCATGGAGAGCGAACGATCGCAGAAGACCGCCTCACGCTCCTGGAGCTGGACCCCGGAAAGATCATGCGCGAAGACTACCCGGACCTGAACCGGTCGATCGTGGAGATGATCAGTTCTTCGGCGCGCTCCGACGCCGTGGGGAGCGATTTTATGTTTCCCGGTTTCGAGGACCTGTTCATGCTGCTGGGCATCAGGGACCTCTATAAAAGCGGAGCGTACGACCTGATCCTGGTGGACTGCGCGCCGTCCGGAGAGACGCTGTCCCTCTTAAAGCTCCCGGAGCTCCTGGAGTGGTACATGGAAAAGTTCTTCCCGGTCGGCAAGTTCATGACGCGGGTGCTGGCACCGGTCTCCGGTGCGCTCTACAAGGTCAAGCTCCCGAGCAGCGAGGCAATGGACCAGGTATCCGTGATGCACAGAAATCTGGTAGAGCTGCAGGCGCTTCTCAAGGATCCGGAGAACGCTTCTGTCCGGCTGGTCACCCTGCCTGAGAAGATGGTGAACGAGGAGACCAAGAGGACGTATATGTATCTGAATCTGTACGGCTATCACGTGGACCGCGTGTTCATCAACAGGACACTGCCTCCGCAGCCTGACAATCCCTTCATGGAGAACTGGCGGGAAATTCAGAGACAGTACATCGAAGAGATGGAGAGGGTATTTACCTACATCCCGATCACAAAGATCCCCTGGTATCCGGAGGAGATCAAGGGGATCGCTTCCCTGGAGCGGCTTGCCGCGGAACTTCCGGAAAATGAGGAACTCTTTGCCGTGCGGCCCCAAAGGGCCCAAGGCGCTCCCGAGACCGATGTGGACGCGGACGGTACCCTGTACGGAGGCCCGGAAGTCTACGAAGCCACAAAGGAGGGATACCTTCTGAAGGTTTCCGTGCCGGGCGCAGAGAGCGCAGAAGTAAAGCGATGCGGGCAGGATCTGGAGATCCGGGTGGGAAACCAGCTGCGGATCATTCCGCTTCCCTCCACGCTGTGCAGAGCGCAGATCGTGAAGACAGAGGTGAAGGAAGGCGTGCTGCAGGCGGCCTTTTCGCTCGGACAGGAGGCGCCATGAGGATTCTGATGTTTACCGGAAAGGGGGGCGTCGGCAAGACCGGGCTGGCCGC
>CACXGR010000255.1 GCA_902767235.1 uncultured Lachnospiraceae bacterium
CCAAGGACAAGATCTTCCAGTGCATGGAGGAGATCAACAAAGTCCGCGCGCAGGCACCTCTTAAGATCGGAGATGTCGTCATCAAAGACGTATGCGGTACCGGCGTGGATGTCGTAGTCACCAAGAATTGCGAGATCGCATAAACAGACCAGATCGCAAGAGAGGTCCTGATAAGGGCCGCTGCTCCCGTAGCAGCGGCTCTTTTTGCGCGCAGGCTGCATTCGGCAAAACACTGCCCGCCGGCATTCAGGCAACATGTCCTTTTCACGGAGTTTTATCGATGGTATAATCGATGCATCGAGGGGGTTGACGCTCAGATCGGCAGCCCCTGTCAATAGGGGGGATCTGCCGATGGAAAAACTGCTGTTTGATCATGAAGTATTTGACGCCGGAGCGGGGAAGATCTATCAGATGCTGATCAATATCGCTATGCCGGCCATGGTATTCGGTGTTCTGGAGATCGCGCTGATCAACTCCGGCGGGATGGCGCAGTTTGCGGATTATCCGGAATGGGTAAAATGGATATTTATCCTGATCACGGCGGTATATGTGGTCCCCAGCCTCTTTGTCTTTCCCACTGCCTGGATGCTCCGCTCCTGGAAGAAGAGCTCGCTCAAGGACAATTATGTGAAGGCCGGCAGGAAATCCGTGGAATACCATAAGGTTGAGAATATCATGGGCGATCCGCGGGAGAATGTGTACGTGGCGACGCAGATCAAAAAAGTGGAGGAGACCCGCACAAAGCTCATCATAAAGGGAAATATTCAGGAGCAGGCGACGGGAAACCGGAGCGAAGAGCTGGTGATCCCGAAGGCATTTGAACACATGGACCTGATCAAGAGGGCGGCACGATACAGGTAATGATCCGGGCCGCCGGGGCACGGTGTGAAACGGTATGCTGAAACAGACTTATGAAACAGCTGGGGGAGAAGCATATGGAAGGAAAAGGCAGCTTTAAGATTGAAGACTGGGATGCACCGATCTATATCGGCGCAGAAGAGCTGCGGCATGCGCTGGCGCACATGCAGCTGGAGAACAAGGTGATACAGGGGTACAGGCTTCTCGATTACTCGGACGTACAGCTCCCCGAATGGATTGATCCGGACGACGAGATCATGATCCCGATCTTTGCGGCGCTGTCGAGCCCGCTCATCATCCTGTTCACGGATGGAACCCGTCTGGAGCTGTACATGCAGGACCAGTCCGTGTTCAGGATCTCAGTCAACCGGATCCCTCCGGATATGATCCGCGAAGAGGTTACCTACAACACTCTGGACCGTCTCTTTGCCCGCACGCTGGGCAGATCCATCGTCTTTATCGAGGTCCAGATGACTGAAGACTTCCCGGATATAGCGACCGGTTATGTGGAACAATTTAAGAAATACACGGAATACATCGATTCGGTCTTGTTCTGCCTGGATTCCGGCGATGCGCTGGAACTCTATTCCTGGGGCAAGAACGGAGAAGTGGATCTTCTGGATGAGAACGGGAAGATCACGATGATCGGGATGAATGAATTTTTGAAATGAAATGAAGAGGGCTGTCGTTCATGACAGCCCTCTTATTGCATGCCGCAGCCACGGGCACGGATGTAATTTTATTTCTCGTTTTCCAGTCTTGTCGCGATCCAGTAGGCGCCCATGGTCTGACCGGGCTGCTCAGTGACATCATCGCTGAGATACGCCGCCAGCGCTTCGGAGACGGCGCCGGCCTTCCAATGGCTTGCCTGTGAGACGCTCTTATATTCTATCTCGGCGTACCAGAATTCGGTGGGAAGTCCCTCGTCGACATGGTTGACCTCCAGGCGGCAGCCGTCAGGCAGCTGATAGGTGCGGCGCACTTTGGGGATCAGGGGCAGGCCGATCAGGTCTTCCAGCTCCCGGAATTTTTCTTCAGAGATATCCATCTCTATCTCTTTTCGGACCAGTCCGGCCCCTTTTTTAAAACAGAGCACGAACTGTGTGCTTCCTCCGGCCATGACCTCCTCGCGGATCCGAACGGTGGGGCGGACACTGATATATCCCTGGCGCATGTACTGCTCATAGAGGAGCGGGAGATCCAGTTCCTGCGGCGGCCATCCGCCGACCATCCATTTTCTTTCTATTTCCATCTTCGGGTTTACCTCCATGCTCATTCCTGAATTATATTTCGCCCATATATTATACAACTAAGCGGCTGGAAAACAAATAAGCCAATGCGCCGCACAGCCGCACGCTCTTGCCGCCTCAGGGCGAATTGATTATAATTTCG
>CACXGR010000256.1 GCA_902767235.1 uncultured Lachnospiraceae bacterium
AGTCTTTTCTATTAACAGCCCCATGGACCTTCCAATGCTGTATAATAAAAACTGACCAACATGTCAGAAAACGTTTATATGTTTCCGAAACTTGAGATACACTATAGTAAAGAAGAAACAGTAGTGATCGCCCGTTACGGGAAACCGATTGTGAAGATGACGATTTATCAGGATATTCCTCTGTCTGGAAGAATCGGCATTGCTAAGGGAAAGCTGAAAACACCGGAGAACCTGGATCGCGACAATGCAGAAATTGCGTCGCTGATTCAAGAGAACATAAGGAGCTTATAAATGCCTGCCGAAAAATACACAGCCATATACAATGACTTAAAAGAGAAGATTGAAGAAGGGCTCTATGCCCCGCAGTCGATCCTGCCTTCGGAGAATATACTGACGGCGCGCTACGGCGTCTCCCGCAATACTGTTCGAAGGGCGATCGCCAGGCTTGCGGATGAGAGCTATGTGCAGAGCATTCACGGCAAGGGCGTCATTGTTATTTACAGGAAATCGGAAGCGAACATTTTCTCTTTTGACGTGATCGAGAGCATGAAGGAGGCGGCGGCAAGGAACAACCGCGAGTACCACACCAAGGTAATTCACTTCACGACCTTTGAGGTGGACGAGTATCTGTCCCACAAGACCGGGTTTCCGATCGGAGAAGAAGTGTACTATATACAGCGCGTTCGCTATTTTGACGACGTGCCCATGATCCTGGACAACAACTGGTTTCTGACCAGGGTCGTTCCGGGTCTCACGGCGGAGATCGCGGAGAAGTCGGTATACGAGTACCTGGAAAATGTGGTCGGCGACACGATCGTCACGACGCGGAGAACGCTCACGGTGGAGAAGATCACGGAGATCGACGAGAAGTATCTGCACCTGGTGGACTGCGGCGCCATGGCCGTGGTCACGTCGGAGACCTACAACGCGGCGGGAGAGATGTTTGAATATACCCAGTCCAGGCACAGGCCGGACATGTTCGCATTCTACTCGGTGGCGAGAAGGAGAAAATAGAAAAAGCATATTGTAAATATGCAGAATAGCTGCAGTTTGGAGATTTGGTCCGGGCTGCAGCTATTTTTATGCAACAAAGTGTTGACAAGTGAGTTGACTTCTGATATATATAAACCAACAAGTTTAAACAAGTTAGTTCAGACATCAAAGAACAAGTTGATAGGAACTATGGTAGAATACTTATCAGAAAAGAGGAGGAGAGTATGGGTAAGTACACAGAAGATGCCAAAGAATTGCTCCAGTACGTCGGCGGCAAGGAGAACGTCGGCGCCGTCGCACATTGCATGACGCGCATGCGCTTCGTGCTCAATGATCCGGGCAAGGCGGATATTGGCAAGATTGAGAGCATGAAGGCCGTAAAGGGAACCTTCACGCAGTCCGGTCAGTTCCAGGTCATCATCGGAAACACGGTTTCCGAGTTCTACAACGATTTTACGGAAGTCTCCGGGATCAGCGGCGTTTCCAAGGATGCGGTCAAGCAGGCGTCCAAGAAAAATCAGAATCCGCTGCAGAGACTGGCAACCGTTCTGGCGGAGATCTTTACGCCCCTTCTGCCCGCGATCATCACCGGCGGTCTGATCCTGGGCTTCCGCAACTGTATTGACTCCCTGTACATTTTCCAGGGCGGACATACACTGGTAGAGCTCAGCCAGTTCTGGGCAGGCGTCGACCACTTCCTGTGGCTGATCGGTGAGGCGGTCTTCCACGTAGGTATTCCGGTAGGTATCTGCTGGTCCGTCGCCAAGAAGATGGGCACAACCGAAATGCTCGGTCTGGTCCTTGGTATGACACTGGTCTCCGGACAGCTCCTGAACGCCTATGCAGTGGCAGGCACAGCGGCAGCGGACATCCCGAAGTGGGATTTCGGCTTCGCACAGGTCAATATGATCGGTTATCAGGCACAGGTCATCCCGGCTATGCTCGCGGCTTTCTGCCTGGTTTATCTTGAGAAGTTCTTCAGAAAGATCATTCCTTCCGTAGTGTCCATGATCTTTGTTCCGTTCTTCTCCCTGACTCTTTCCGTAATGGCGGCACACTTCATTCTGGGCCCCATCGGCTGGAAGATCGGTTCCGCGATCTCTGCAGTTGTTTACGCAGGAATCACAGGTCCCGTTAAGATCCTTTTCGCAGCACTGTTCGGTTTCGTCTATGCTCCGCTGGTCATCACGGGTCTCCACCACATGACCAACGCCATCGACCTTCAGCTGGTCGCGGACTTCGGCGGCACAATGCTTTGGCCTATGATCGCGCTCTCCAACATCGCACAGGGCTCCGCAGTTCTGGCTATGATCGTCCTTCAGAAGAAGGATGCGGAGAAACAGGAAGTCAACATTCCTTCCTGCATCAGCTGCTACCTGGGCGTCACAGAGCCCGCTATCTTCGGTATCAACCTCAAGTACATGTTCCCCTTCGTCTGCGCGATGACAGGTTCCGCTCTTGCGGCCATGTTCTCCGTAGCGACAGGCTGCATGGCTTCTTCCATCGGCGTCGGCGGACTTCCCGGCATCCTTTCCATCATCCCTACGTACTGGGGCCGTTACGCAATTGCCATGGCGATCGCGATCGCAGTGCCCTTCGCCCTGACCTATTTTGTCGGCAAGAGCAAAGGCGTTGACAAGGAAGCGGAAGCGGCAGCAGCAGAGGCAGCGCTGGATGCTGAAATGGCTGCAAACCGTGAGCCTGCACTGTTCTCCGCATTCCTCACCGGCAAGACAGTTGCCATCGAGGATGTTCCGGATCAGGTTTTTGCCTCCAAGGCACTCGGCGAAGGAATCGCCATCGACCCCGTAGACAATGTGCTGGTAGCTCCTGCGGACGCAATGGTCTCCATCACAATGCCTGATTCCAACCACGCGATCGGTCTTCGCCTCATGAACGGCGCGGAGATTCTCCTTCACATCGGTCTTGATACAGTCAGCATGCAGGGCGACGGATTCAAGTGCCTTGTCAAGGAAAATGAGAGAGTAAAGAAGGGCCAGGCCCTGATCGAATTTGATGTCGAAAAGATCAAGGCAGCCGGTCATCCGCTGGTCACCATGATGGTCATTACAGACGACAACGGATTTGAAAACCTTGCCTTCAAGAACGGCATTGACGTCAAGGCCGGCGCCACGACGATCGGATCCATCGGATAACAAAAAATGCTCACATAATGAGCGCCGCATTTTTTAGAATCGGGCGGGCCCCTTCGGAGGCCCGCACCGGCATTAGTAAACACAGCCAAACGCTTCGATAGGGAGGGTATCAATGAGCAGTTTCAGAAACAGCACAGTGTACCAGATCTATATAAAATCCTTCTGCGACTCGAACGGCGACGGAATCGGTGACCTGAACGGAATCCGCTCCCGCCTGGACTACCTGAAGTCTCTGGGAATTGACTATATCTGGATCACACCTTTCTTCAAATCGCCGATGAACGACAACGGCTATGATGTGGCGGATTATTATTCGGTCAATCCCATGTTCGGAACCATGGAGGATGCGGAGGCTCTGATCCGCGAGGCGGACGAGCGCGGCATCGGCCTTATGTTCGACATGGTCTTCAACCACACGTCCACCGAGCACGAGTGGTTTCAGAAGGCACTGGCGGGTGATCCCAAGTACATGGATTACTATATTTTCAGGGATCCCGTGGACGGACACGCCCCTACGAACTGGATTTCCAAGTTCGGCGGAAATGCGTGGGAGTACGTCCCTTCTCTGTCAAAATATTACCTGCACCTTTTCGACGTCTCCCAGGCGGACCTCAACTGGGAGAATCCGCAGGTGAGAGAAGAACTCAAGAATGTCATCCGCTTCTGGAAGGGAAAGGGCGTCAGAGGCTTCCGCTTCGACGTCGTCAACCTGATCTCCAAGCCGGATGTACTAGAAGATGACTTTATTGGGGACGGAAGAAGATTCTATACGGACGGTCCCAGGATCCATCAGCATCTCAAGGAGCTTGTCAGGGATACCGGCATTGCAGACATGATGACCGTCGGAGAGATGTCGTCCACATCTCTCGACAACTGCCTGCGCTACGCAAATCCGGAGGAGAAAGAGCTCAAGATGGTGTTCTCCTTCCACCACCTCAAGGTGGACTACAAGGGCGGCGAAAAGTGGGCCCTTATGGATCCCGATTTTAAGGCTTTGCGTGACCTTCTGTGCAAGTGGCAGGAAGGCATGCAGGCAGGCGGCGCCTGGAACGCGCTGTTCTGGTGCAATCATGACCAGCCCCGCGCCGTATCCCGATTTGGCGACGACAGGAAATACTGGAAAGAGTCCGCTAAGATGCTGGCGACGCTGATCCACATGATGCGCGGCACGCCCTACATCTATCAGGGCGAAGAGATCGGTATGACCAACGCGGGCTATACGTCCATTGACCAGTATAGAGACGTAGAGAGCACGAACTATTTTGCCATCCTGCGTGCGGAAGGAAAGTCAGAGGAAGAGGCGCTGCACATCATTGGGGAGCGCTCCCGGGACAACGGACGCACACCCATGCAGTGGGATGCTTCCGAATTTGCCGGCTTTACAGCCGGTGAGTCCTGGCTCGGTATTCCGGCCAACCACAGCTATATCAACGTGGAGAGCGAGGAGAAGGACGACGATTCCATTCTGGCTTACTACAAGAAGCTTGTGCAGCTGCGCAAGGAGCACGAGATCATCGCAGACGGTGATATCCGGTTCCTGGAGACCGGTACGGATGATGTGATCGCGTACGAACGCACGCTGGGGGATGAGAAACTGACCGTGTACTGCAATCTGCGGGGGCACGAAGTACCTTTTGCAGATCTGGTGAAGGGAGAGATCCTGATCACCAATTATGCGGCAGAAGAATTGAAGGACAACGCCCTGAAGCCGTATGAGGCGAGAGTGGCTGTGAGTTGAGTAAAGAGAGACAGGGAATCCCCCTGCTCCGGATGGAGCAGGGGGACTTGTTTTGGACTGAATCGAACCGGAAAACGGAATCACAGCATTGAAGCGGCAGAAAGCGGTCAGGGAGCAGCTGTCCCGGATTTCTGCCGGTGTTTCCCAAGCAGATGGTCGATTCCATACAGAACATATCCGAGAATAATAAATAAGACCAGCATAGCGCCGCAGAAGCGCACAACTCCGCCGACACCGACGATTCCCGGATCCAGAAATGTATAAGGATAATCGGTCAGGTCAGCGGTTGTGCCGCCTCCCATATATATACCGAACAGACCGACGGCAATCATCGTGAACGCCAGGTACGCCAGGACGAGCGAAAGCCACGCCAAAGGGCCCCACACAGGCATACGCCCTTTGGGATCAAAAAACAGCCAGTCCAGAAGGCTCATGACAGGGACAATGTAGTGCAGCACAATGAGATGCCATACAATGTGGCCGTCTTGTACAAGAGCGCCGAACAGCATGACGTGACCTATGATCATGGTTACCAGAAGAGAGATCGTCGCAGTATATTTTGCCGTCGGAGCAAAGATCTGCCATTCCTTTTCATGTCGGTGCCTGATCATGAATATAAGAGCAAGGGCAAAATATCCCCAGCCAAATAGATTGGAGACATTGGTAAACATATGTGGAAAGTTCGGCGTATACTGACCTTTTGTGATGCCTGCGCCGTCGAGAAGTCCCCAAAAACCAACTATAAGAAGGAGTACTTTCCATATCATCGCAAGTATATATTGGGGATTGTCTTTGTCCCGCATCGGTTCCCTCCGTTTGTCTAAGAATGATTCGACTTTTACAAAGCTTTGGCCGAACATTTAAACCAGAAATCCGGTTCGATATGAACATTATTCCCGGTTTCTCCAAGGATGGACTTAATGAACGCATGCCTCTCATCTATGCTGTCAATCGGCAGGCTGTTGTATTTCTGGCAAAGGCATTTGCATTGGATTCTTTCTCTTTCAAGCTCCTCATCATAATTGGCATCATATAGCTTCTGACGCAGCATCTTATCTTTTTCTGACATTCTGGAATCCTCTCATGAACGTTGACATGACAAGTACCAGTTTACTTACACGGTTCTCGTTTCGCAAGTACGAGTGTTCATAACATACAAACCATTGCTGCCATTGCCGTCCATCTTATAGCAATGCATCACGAATTATGGTACGGTTGCATTATAAGAGAATATAAAATGCAGAAGGTACTCGAAAACCAGTTAGTTTTATGGCTTCCCACTGTCAGGAACGCGAAACAGGCGACCGTCGGTTACCAGCTGAACATATGGAAGACGTGGAAGTAATGGAGGGGATGTATGGAATTAGATTCGGTATTCTGGAATAATCATGCGGAAGAAATGACTCGGGAAAGCTATTTGGATCTGAAAACGCGGATGCTTAAAGCGGCGCGGTTTTGGAGTAAAGGTTCTAATCCCACATGGACAGAAACAGAGAATGGAGATGAAATGGCAGACCTTAACGAAATCAGAAAACAGAGTGAAAAGGCGGCAGAAGCTGTCTGTGAGGCGGCACAGTTAAAAGCGGGAGATCTCTTTGTGGTCGGATGTTCTTCGAGTGAAGTGATCGGTGAAAGGATTGGGACCGGCTCAAGTCTTGAAGCCGCGGAAGCTGTATTCGAAGGAATATATACGGCTCTTCAGAAAAGGAGGGTCTTTCTGGCAGCGCAGTGCTGTGAGCATCTTAACAGGGCGCTGATCGTCGAAAGAGAGGCCTATGAGAAATATGATCTGGAGGAAGTCAATGTAATCCCGCAGCCCAAAGCGGGCGGATCGTTTGGAACTACAGCGTTTCACAGGTTTGCAGACCCGGTAGCTGTGGAATCCATTCGTCAGAAGGCATCGGCAGGAATGGATATAGGAGGCACTCTGATCGGGATGCACATTAAGCCGGTTGTTGTTCCGATCCGGATTCCCGTAAACAGGATCGGGGAAGCGGTTCTGATATGTGCGCGCAGACGTCCCCGGTTCGTGGGCGGCCAGCGGGCAGTGTATAATGATGACCTGCTGTGACACTCTGCAGGTGAAAGACTGCAGCAAGTGACTATGTTGTCCTGCAGGAGCATGCGCATCCGTTTGGCCCTGTGGAAAAGTTTCGCGATGCAGCGGTCCGCCTAAACAGATGGATCCGCGAGGCTGGAAGCACTCCTGTCCTATATGATATTTAGGAAAGGGAGCTGCACAATGGATTAGAAAATGTGCTGGTTCCCGGCCCCATAAACACAGGAGAGGACCACTGGCTTGGGGCCGGTGGTCCTCTCGTTCGTTCACTTTATACACGCATTGACCCACTCGATGAAATTCGTAGTGGAATCGCCGGTGCGTTCCGCCTGTGTATGGCCTGCCCCCCACACCGTCTCAAAATCAACGTCTTCAACACCCTTATAATTCTCGAGTGCAAGAGCGAGGTTCACTTCCGTTGAGAGCGCCGTGTCGCTCTGTGTGATTCCTGTTCGAATCCGCCAGTACTGAGCCACCTCACTGGTGCCGTATCCTTCTGAAGATTCCAGAAGATAGTAGAGCGGCGTGTACATATTGAGTCTGGTTTCAGCCGTATTTCCAACCGAATCGGTCATGTTCAGATCATTGGCATAATCCGCGGCGGCATCATTCCCAAGTGTCTCCAGGATGGCAGCCAGCGCCGCGTCAAAATGTGCCCCGCTGCCATCGCCATATCCGAACAGCTCATTCTCGCCCTGTCCTTCGTCCAGCTGATCGAAGGCGCCGAGACTCTTGGAGGCTGTTTTGAACGCCTTGACGAACGCATCGATGCTGGTGATCTTCGCCGTATTCGTATCGGCGTCGTAGCTGACCCATTCGCCGTCAGCATTCAGCGCCGCGATGTAGTCCTGCGCCGTTTCATAGGTGCCGGAGAGCGAGAGTCCGCTGCCGGAGCCGGTGCGGGAAATATGATCGGTCTCTTCCCAATTCTGTTCTCCTCCGGTGCCAGAATCCTGCGCACCGCCGGTTGATTCCTGTTCCCCCATGTTGCCAAAATCCGGAGGCGTGCCTTCTTGATCGCAGGCCTCTACGGGAGCGCCTTCACCGCGGGCCGCCCCTTCTTGGCCGCCAAATCCGGCGCGGCCGCCTTTTCCGCCACGGGTGCCGGTGCCGCCTGTTCCTCTTCCGGGACCTCCTTGGCCGCCGGAAGAAGACGCCTTGTAGGGGAAGGTCGTATCCGCCAGGAAGTTATTCAGAGACTGCTCAATGACACTCTTCAGGTATTCATAGTAGCTGCCCGCCTGATAGATCCCTTCTTCCGAGGTCTCCAGTGTCAAAACATTGCCGTTTTCGTCCTTGATCCCTGCCTCATTGATATATTTTGCAAAGGCTTCTGACAGTGCGTCGGAAATTGCCTGTTCCTCATCAGAGAGGCCACTGCGGGTGCTTCCCATCATCCATTCATAAGCTGCGTCGGCAGAGTCCAGATTTGTGATCGGGCACCAGCACATAGAGCCCAGAACGGCATCGCTGACACCTTGCACCGCTCCGATCTCTTCCAAATAGGCATCGTACAGAGCGCTGTCCCCTGTCGATCCCACGACTGCAGATTGTGCGCCGCCGCCGCTCATACCGAAGGTGAAGATGCTTTCGGCGTCGCCTGCGACCAGCTCATCGCACCAGCGAATATACCGGATCGCAGCTTTAAGATCGGTAACTCCGGCCGGCGCACCGGAATCTCTTCCGCGACACCCTGCATGTACATACACAAAACCGGCGTCTGTGTAGGATTTGACGCTTGTGTATTCTGACAGAGCGCGCTGCGCGGAATAGCCGGGTGTATTGATGGGCATTACGATCGGCGCTGTTAAAGCCGTATATCCGCTAACTGTGCCGTCTTCGCTGAGCGTGCAGGTGTAGGTTCCGTCCCCGTTATCGGTACCGGTCATATAGGCTCCGGGCACAAAAACTGCCAATGTTTCATAAGAAGCGTCTGCAGGGGTCGCACAATAGGAAATTCCAAGCTGATAATAAACATCGTCGTCCGCATTGTATTGCCATTTAGCCATATCGATCTGCGCCAAAGAAGTGCTGACCTCTGCTGCCGTCTCACTGTCTTCGGAAACAGCGGAGTCTGCGTCAGCGGAATCAGAATTAGCGGAGGCTGCATCAGCGGATTCCGCGTCTGCCGTCCCGGAAGGGTTCGTTTTATCTGCCTCGGTTTCTGCCTTGACCGTGGTATCCGTGTTCCCTCCGGTGCTCTGCGGGACGCCGCAGGCAGCCAGAGAAAGAGCGAGAACGCCAGAAAGGCACAAGGCCATTAATTGCTTATTTTTCATCGTTCAAGTTCTCCTTCGTAATAGTTTTTTTCTTTGTATTATAATGACTGTGACTTAGGTGAAACTTAGAATAAATGCTGTCATCGCAGATAGGAAAGTGAAGAAGACAGACTTGCCTACAAACGCAGGCGCTTTTTACTCTGGCTCGTTTCATATTAGTACCGTACATAACCTTATGCTATCATATTATGGTAGGAATATGATTGCGGAGGAGTGTATGCCTGATATCAAGTTATTTACCTCTGTCTCCGAAGCTGTAAAGAGCATCTTCGGAGAAAGTCGGTATGTTGTAAAAAAGAACTATGTGGCAGGAGGCGATATCAACGAAGCCTGCACCATTACATTGGATGATGGTACTATTCTGTTCATGAAGACAAACATCCCGGCTTTTCTGACTAATTTCAAGGCAGAAGCGGCAGGATTAGAAGCAATCAGAGCAACAGGTGCGATCGGAGTGCCTGCTGTTCTCGGTGCAGGGACGGATATAGGGTTTTCCTTCCTGCTCCTAACATATATCCGGGGAGGCGGCCGGATCAGTCATTACTGGGAAACGTTCGCAGAAGAACTGGCAGCTGTACATAGGGCTGATCTTCCCGAATTTGGAAAATACGGGTTTAGAGAGGACAACTGGATCGGCACCAGAAAACAGATCAATACTCCGCACGACAAATGGATCCCCTTTTTCCGTGACTGTCGTCTTGAACCGCAGATAAAGTCTGCCGGAAACTATCTTATGGCGGAGGATAGGAGAAGAGCAGAGTATCTTTTGGATCATCTTGACCGGTTTCTTGTGGAGCCGGACAGGCCTTTCTTTGTGCACGGAGATCTGTGGTCGGGGAATATGATCACAGGAGATGACGGGAAAGGATGGCTTATCGATCCGGCCGTCTACTACGGTCATCCCGAGATTGATATCGCCATGACAGAACTGTTTGGAGGATTCCCGCAGGTCTTTTATGAAGCTTACAGAGACACAGGTATGCTGCAGCCGGGCTATGGCGATCGAAAAGATCTGTACAACCTGTATCAGCTGCTAAACCATCTGAACATGTTCGGGCGCGGATACCTGCCGGATGTAAGAAGGATCCTAAAGAAGTATGCAGGGTAAGGAATCTATCATATCTGAGTCACCTGCCGCACCAGACATATCCGGCAGCAGATGGAAAGCAGGGCCCTTACGGACATCCGTGAAAGTAGTTTTGTTGGTGAAGGTAGACAGAAATGCTTCTTATCTGGATCCCGGTCAGTGTTCTGGCCATGTATTTTGTCCTGAATATTGTCTACGGAAAGCTCTGGAAGAACGGCCTGCAGGCAGAACTGCGGTTTGAGGAGCGGGATGTGGAAGAGGGTGACGAAACCATACTGGTGGAAACAGTGACCAATGATAAGTTCCTTCCGCTGCCTG
>CACXGR010000257.1 GCA_902767235.1 uncultured Lachnospiraceae bacterium
CTCAGACGCCTGGACAGGCAGCTGGCCAGTGACGGCAAAGTGCTGTCTTTTTACAGAGATACCATGGAGCTTCCGGACGGGAAGATCGAGCAGTGGGACTATGTGCATCACAAACGCGGCGGCGGCGCATGCGTCGTCCCTGTCCTGAATGACGGGAGGATCCTGATGGTCCACCAGTACCGGCCTGCGCTGGACAGAGAGTCGATCGAGCTTCCGGCCGGCGCATTTGATGCGGATGATCCGGATTTCGCCGTCACGGCGTCCCGGGAGCTCGAGGAGGAGACCGGATACCGCTGCGGCCGGATCCGCCGCCTCGTGAGCCTGGACACGGCGGTCGCCTGGTGCAATGAGATCGTGGAGGTGTGCCTGGCGCAGGACCTGGAAAAGGTCAGCGGGCAGAAGCTCGACGAAGCTGAGGAGATCCGCGTGGAAGCCATCGCTGTCGAAGAGCTCGAGCGAATGATCTTTGCCGGCGAGATCCGCGACGCCAAGACGGTCGCCGGCATACTTGCTTATCTGGTCGTCAGGGCCAAAGAGGGCGGCATGTAACATCTGTCAGCGACCATATAAACGCAAGGATCACAGCCTGCTCTCATGGCAGGTCAGATAGAGGATCTGGTAATCAAGGGAGGCACTGCGCAGGAAGCGCAGGCCTCCTTTTACGCGCTCATCGTCGAGATTGGAGAAAGGGTCGTCCAGCACAAGGAAAGGCTTCTCCCCGGGATACATGGCGTCGATCATGGCCATGCGCCGGCAGAGATCGATCAGGTCCCTCGTGCCCTCACTCATGAGCGACGGATCTCTGGGAAGCCCTCCGCCCATGACCTGAATGGAAAAGTCCGCGTCGGTCTGCAGTGACTCGGCGGACTCCCCCGTGAGCATGCTGTAGTACCTGCCAAAAGATCGGAAGAAGGGGTTCATATACCGGGAAGTAAAGGAATTCCGCGCCTGTTCGAGGTAGTGCAGCGCTGCCGAGCAAGTGTCATAGCGCTCTCTCAGATCCCGGATCTCCTCCCGGAGTGCGCAGAGCTGTTCTCTGGACGCCGTACAAGCGCTGATCTCAGCGCGCAGTTCATCGGATTGAGCGCGAAGATCCTGCAGCAGCGCGCGGCAGTTCTCTTCTTTGGCGTCGTATTCGGAGAGCTTCTTTGTGATCTCTTCAGTAGCAGCGGGCAGTCCGGAACCGCTCTCGGGACGGAGCGCCTGCTCCCTGCAGGTGAGGTCGGAGCGCAGCCTGAGACAGCGGCGCTTCTCATCGTCGATCTGCTCCTGTGCGGCGTGAAGGTTCCGGCTGAGGGAGCGGAGCCGTGCGGCCTGCCGCGCTTCTTCCTCCTTAAGAAGATCGGCGGAAGGATCGCCCGGGGAAAAAGCCTCCGGGTTCATGCTCACAAAGCCGGCGGCGATCGCGGCAGCGGCGGACAGAAGTGCCGCCGTGAGGGCGGGAAGCGGGAGGATCTTCATAAAAAACAAGAGCAGCAGGATCACTGCCAATGAGGCGCAGACGGCGGCGGCTGCGCGCAGGCGGGCGGCAGTCCGGCTATGGCGCTCGGACTGCGCGCGGGCTTCTTCCTTCCGCGCCCGGCGGATCTGCATGAGCGCCTGCTTTTCTCTGCGGCCGCGGCGCAGGGTGTTCCGGCGGACCCTGTCAAGCATTTGGAGCCTCGAAGCAGAGGCGTTCAGGCGGGTCCTGAGAACCTGCAGTTCCGCTTCACGCACTTTCCGTTCCTCAGCGGAGATGCCGGCTTTATCCGCCTCTTCCGGCGAAAATGCCAGCGCACACTGCTTTCTGTCCGCACGGATGCGGTCCAGCCCGGCGGTAAGTTCCGCCTCTTCTTCAGACTGCCGAAGGAGCTGCGCCTCCAGCAGCGGCAGGCGCACTTCGTCTGCCTCCAGGGCGCGCAGGCGCTCCTCTCTCTTCTTGATCAGGCCGCCGGCGCGGTCCGGGCGCAGTCTCTCCATTTCCCTGCGGAGCTGGCGGACTGCCCGGTCGTAGTCGGGAAGGTCGTTCTGCCCCGTGCTGATATCTCCTATTTTGGCCTGGATGGCGGTGGTAGCGGTCGTCTCGTGGTCATTTTGGGACCAAAAGACCGTGCGCCGGAAAGATTCCCGGTCAATGCCGAAGAGCTCTTCGCCAATGAGGTCGGAGTAGGTGCTGTCGGGCAGGCCGGTCTCATCATCGTAGAGGCGGAAGACGTCGTCCTTTTTGCGGCTGCCGAAGACGCGATGCACCCGGAAGGTGCGGCCTTCGCAGCGGAAGGTGACAGAGCCGCCGTAGACGCCGCCCTGCCAGGGGCGGTAGCGCATGCGCTCATTGCTGTCCTCACTTCTTCGATTCTCTCCCTCAAATCCGTAGAACATGACCCGCAGAAAAGCGGCGAGCGTAGATTTGCCCCAGCCGTTCTGTGCCAGAAGAACGCACAGATCCTCCTCGAATGGATAGTCGAAGCCGCTGAGCTTGCCGAAATTATCTATGTGACAGGAAAGAAGTTTCATGATCGTTTTGTCCTCAGGTCAAAAGACGGGCGCACAAGCCGCAGGCGATGCGCGGCCCGCCGCCGCTTGCGCCATGCATCAGAACAGCGGCTCGCCGGAAAGGGCCCGGAGCCCGCAGCGCAGGATGCGCGTCCGCTGATCGTCACTCAGCTCCCCGGCGGCGCACACCGTGCGCACGAATTCGCCCTTGAGCGTGGCGTCGCACACAAAGTCCTCGCTGTGGACCACCGGTTTGGCGCAGTTTTTGTATTCAAAATAGTGATAACGTCCCTCCCATTGCTTCTGCACAAGGGCGGGATCGGGGTTGCATCCGTATTCCAGATCGCCGGTGAGCTCCAGCCGCACCAGGTCATGCTCCCCGGCGGGGGCGTCGTCCAGGGCACGCGCGATCCGGCCGCAGGCCTCCGTGTCGGAGCTGCAGCCTGTGACGTCGCAGGGAATCCGGTAGACCCGCCGGGATGCGAAGGGCACAAAGCGGGTCCGCAGCTCTGTGTTCATGGGGCCCGTGTCGATCAGCACAAAGCCGCAGTCTCCGCACTCGTCGAAGCCCCGCCCCTCCAGGCAGCCGCTGTAGGCGGCTTTCCCGCGCGCATCCAGGTCAAAAGCGCGATAGTGATGCAGATGGCCCAGCGCCAGATAGTCGATGCCGCAGCCCCGCATCAGGCACAGCGGGATCGATTCCGGATCCGATCCGGTCCGGCCTTCCGTGATCTGGCCGTGCAGCATGACGATATTGAGGGCGGACGGATCCAGCGCGGGGGAGGTGAGCGGAGAGGCGCCCGGCTCCCGGCCGGTGATGCAGACGCGGCGACCGCCGCCAGCCGCATCCAGGTCCCGCGTCGACCAGCGCTCGTCAAAGAGGAAGAGGTTGTCCGGCTTGGGCCGGCGGCTGAAGACGGCCTGCCGGCTGTCGTGGTTGCCGCGGAGGTAGAAAAAGAGGATCCCGCTGTAGGACAGGATCAGGTCCTCCACGGTACGCACAGCGGAAGGGGAGGGCGACCCGGTATCGAACAGGTCGCCGCAGATCAGGATGGCGTCTGCGCCGTGGACCTGTGCCCATCGGCACAGTCTCCCAAAGCTGCCGAGCAGTTCCGTTTTCCGCCCGGCGGCAGCCGCCGCGTCATATTTGGACCGTAGATCTGCGTCGAGATGCAGATCACTGCAATGAATGATCTTCACGATTAACTCCTTGAAAATGAAAAGGAAAAACAAAATCGAATGTACATTCGATTTTTCTTGTCAGACTTAGTATAACATATATGTGCGCAAGGTCAAAATATTCATCAAGCTTTAATGCTCTGTACCAAAAAACGACCAAAGCAAGGGCCTCAAGGGAGTTTTTTATGAAGCGGTCAATCAGAATTGGTATAATATCTCTTAATAATACAAGTAGGAGAGGACAGGGACATCGGTTAACTCATTGAACCGGAATTGTCCGATCGCCAGTCGCTGCAGATTTGCATAGTAAGGGGGAAATGAGTGAGTACGATACGGAATAAGCAGAGGCTGATTCATCTCTACCGGTATCTGTTAAAAGAAACTGACGATGAGCATCAGGTGACGACCAACGATCTGGTACAGTATCTGAAGCAGGAGGATGCCAACGCAAGCCGCAAGACAGTCAAGGACGACATTGAAGTCCTGATCGAGGAGGGCGTGGATGTCGTCACAACGAAGAGCTATTTTAATTCTTACTTTATCGGAGGCCGCGCTTTTGAAGTACAGGAGATCAAACTGCTGACAGACGGTATCGCGGCCAACGTATCGCTGTCCCGGGAGCAGAAAGCCAAGATGATCGATAAGCTGCTGGGACTCTTAAGCAGGCATCAGGCAGTTAAAGTCAGAAAAAATATTCATGTAACCGGAAACTACGGGATCAACAACGAACAGCTTTACTACAGCATTGACCAGATCACGGAAGCGATCAGCAAAAACCGGAAGATCGAGTATCAGTATTACACGTATGCGCCGAACGGCGAGATCACACTCCGCAGCAAGGAGGAGTTCAGTGTAATGACGCCAATCGGCATCACGTGCAATAACAACCGGTATTACGTCTTTGGATACGACGGGGTCAAGGACAGGCTGGTCATTGAACGGCTCGACTGTATGACCAAGACCAGGATGATCGATGAAGCCGGCGACAGGATCTCAGGCACGGTGAACGCGGATGAGTTTCTGGACAGCCTGTTTTCCATGGAGATCGGGATCCTCACGGAAGTCGTCCTGGAATGTGCCAATGAGCTCATGGATGTGATCAAGGACCGGTTCGGGGCAGATGCGGATATCTGGAAGAGCACGACGGAGAGTTTTTATGTGAAGGCAAAGATCAGCGTCAGCCCGGCCTTTTACAGCTGGATCTTCCGCTATGCCGGAAAGCTGCGGATCATCTCGCCCGCCAGCGTCCATAACGGATACCTGAATATGCTGCAAGGCGCACTTCGCAAAGAAAAAAGCAAATGAAAAGGATAAAGCGCGGATCAAAGGACGCGGAATATAGGCGGGAGCTGTGTCATCGGTGAAACACACGCAGGAAATGCGGGGTTCATCATGATGACACAGCTCTTTTTTGCCAATTTTGCCAAAGAATGTTACTATAAATTGAAAAAGACTGCGGAGGCAGTCCGGACACCACAAAAGGACGGGAGCTTAGAGATGGCAGACACGATCTATGAGATTTATACAGACGACAGCGGCGCCTTTACGGTCGGGAGCATTGCGGCACAGAACGAGAATGATTATCTGATAAAGGGCGTCGACGAGGAGGGGAAGATCAGCGCATATTACTGCATCCCCAAGAGGACCGTGGTCGGGATGACCGCCGATACGCCCTATCTTCACAAAGTGGAGAAGTACATGCGCTACGGGCAGGAGCACCCATACAGCGGATGGTTCACGCTGCCCGCGCTGACGATCGATCCGGAAGGCCCTATTTTGACACAGGTGCTGCGCGCCGCCCTGAAGGAGGGATCGCTGATCACCGCCGGGCGCAGTTCGGAGGAGGAACTGGTCTGCGGATATGTCAGGGAGGTCGAAAAGGGGCGCGTTCTGCTGGACTGCGTGGACCCCGAGTCGGCGCAGGATCTGACCCAGGTCCGGATCCGGATCAAGGATCTGGAGTTCATCGAGTACGGAAGCATCAGCAATATGCTGCTGCAGTATGCAAACCAATACAGAACGTGAGGTATCAGCCGTATGAGTACATTGAGCGCTCTGTGTATTCGTATTACCGTCGGGGGGACAGATTCCGAGTACAAGGTGATCCTTCTGTGCTTTGCGGCGGCCGCCGTGTTTCTCATTATAAAGAACCGGGACCGGATCAAAGAGATCAGCACGGATGAAAACGGAGAGTTCAACCCCTGGGAGGGGCTGGAGAGATATTTTACGCAGAAGGGATCCGGAGGCGCGGATGCTGAGGACGACGGCGGCGAAGAGGACGGCGGCAGACCGGATGCGGATTTCATGGAGATGCTGTTTGAGCAGAAAGGAGCGCAGATGGCGGGTATGGATCCCGAGAGAGACCGGATCAGGGAGCACATCATATTTCACGGACGGGTTCAGGGCGTGGGTTTCAGGTATCAGGCCATGTACGCGGCCAGAAGCTTTGATCTCACCGGATGGGTCCAGAACCTGCCGGACGGGTCCGTGGAGATGGAGGTGCAGGGTACCCCTGCGGGGATCGGCAGAATGATGAAGCACCTCAGGAGCGGCCACTGGATCCGGATCGACGACATGGACATGGAGGAGATCGGGACGGTCCCCGGCGAGAGGGGATTCAGCGTGAGAGGATATTGAAACGGACCGGAAGAGCGCTGCCCGGCAGGGGCCGCGCCGCCGGGCGTCTGTCCGAAGGAGAGAGCCATGCAGGCAGAAATGAGCACGCTCTGCTATCTGGAGCGGGACAACAAATATCTGATGCTTCACCGGGTGGTGAAGAAGAACGATGTGAACAAGGACAAATGGATCGGCGTCGGCGGACACTTTGAGCAGGACGAGAGCCCCGACGAGTGCCTTTTGAGAGAGGTGAAGGAGGAGACGGGCTACACCCTGACTTCCTACCGCTTCAGAGGAATCGTCACCTTTGTCTCCGGAGACGGCGTGACGGAGTATATGCACCTGTTCACGGCGGACGGATTCGAGGGGACGCCGGCTGCGTGCGACGAGGGCGTCCTGGAGTGGGTGCCCGTCAGCCAGATCGACGACCTCAATATCTGGGAGGGGGACAAAATATTCTTCCGCCTTCTGGCGCAGAACGCGCCCTTCTTCTCCCTAAAGCTCGTCTACGACGGAAAAGGCGGGCTGGTGAGCGCCGTGCTCAACGGCCGGAATATGGACATAGCAGCGCGCTGAGAGCCCCCTTTTAGAAAGGGCGGCTCCAGCGCTTGAGGTTTTACAGGTAAGGAACAAGTATATATTACGTCAGAACGGAGGATACTATGAGTTTATTGGATACGCCCAAACTGGGATTCGGCCTGATGCGCCTTCCCGTCATGCCCGGCGAGCCGGACACCATTGATATTGAACAGACCAAA
This sequence comes from uncultured Lachnospiraceae bacterium, assembly GCA_902767235.1. Lineage (GTDB taxonomy): Bacteria > Bacillota > Clostridia > Lachnospirales > Lachnospiraceae > CAG-791. The sequence continues at coordinate 7,026 of CACXGR010000257.1, forward strand.
AAGATGGTGGATATGTTCATGGAGGCGGGCCTGACCTATTTTGACACCGCATTTGTATACGGCAAGGACGGCGCCTCGGAGAAGGCCGCCAAGGCCGCGCTGGTGGACCGCTACCCCAGGGACAGCTATACGCTGGCCACCAAGATCAACGCCTTTTTGATGGCCCGAAACGAGGAGGAGTGCAAGAGACAGTTCCGGATCAGCCTGGAGAGGACGGGCGCGGGATATTTTGACTTCTATCTTCTGCACGCGCTCCAGACCAACAATTACAAAAAGTATGACGAGTACGGCATCTGGGACTACGTGAAGGGACTCAAGGAGGAAGGCCTGGTCAAGCACTACGGCTTCTCCTTCCACGCGACGCCGCAGCTTCTCGAAGAGATCCTGATGGCGCATCCCGACGTCGACTTTGTGCAGCTGCAGATCAACTACGCGGACTGGGAGAACCCCTCCGTCACGTCCAGGGCCAACTACGAAGTGGCCAGAAAGCACGGCGTCCCGATCGTGGTCATGGAGCCCGTCAAGGGCGGCACACTGGCTAACCCGCCGATGAGCGTGCAGAAGATCCTGAAAGAGGCGGATCCGAACGCATCCCTTCCTTCCTGGGCGATCCGCTTCGTGGCGTCGCTGCCCGGGATCCTGACGGTGCTGAGCGGCATGTCCAATGTCGAGCAGATGAAGGACAACCTCTCCTACATGAAGCCGGATGCCTTCCGGCCGCTCAGCGATGCGGAGCAGAAAGTCATCGAGAGGGCGCAGGCGGCGCTGGCTGCCATTCCGTCCATTCCCTGCACGGGCTGCAGCTACTGCGCGCCGGGATGTCCCATGAACATTCCGATCCCCGATATCTTCTCCGCCCGCAACAAGCAGATGATCTTCGGTCTCACGGAGCGGGGACAGAGCGAATACGACCGCGCCGTGACAGGCAGGGGCAAGGCCTCCGACTGCATCGCGTGCGGACAGTGCGAAGGAGCATGTCCTCAGAGGATCCATATCATTGAGAGACTTAAGGAATGCGCACAGGCATTTGAGGGATAAATAACAGGATAAGCACATTATATGATCGATCACGAAAAAAAGAAAAACGGCGCCGGCGCCCTGCTGGCCGCCGGAATTCTGGCGGCGGCGATCGCCGGCGCCCTGATCCCGGCGGGCATGACCGGCGGCGCGCCGTCTGCAGCAGAAAACACAGAACAGGCCGCAGCGGAAAATGAGCGCGACAGCACACTCGGGGAAAGAATAAAAAAGGACGGCGAATACATCTCGGACGTCCTGGAGCCCGCCGGCAGAGAGGGATATACAAGCAAGGAGCTCCTGCTCATCAATCCCTGGCATCTCTTGCCGGAGGATTACGAGGCGGAGCTGGAGGATGTGGAGTACGGGCACCGGATGGATGCGTGTGCGGCGGAGCATCTTCGGGATATGCTCGCGGACTGCCGGGAGGCGGGTTATTCGCCCCTGATCTGCAGCTCCTACAGAGACCGCAGCAAGCAGGAAGTGCTCTTCCAGAGCGATGTGAGAAAGTTTATGTACCGCGGATACTCCGAGGAGGAGGCCGTCCGTGAGACCGCCCAAAACGTGGCCGTCCCGGGGTCGAGCGAGCACGAGGCCGGACTGGCGGCGGACATCGTCTATGTCGGGCACCAGGTGCTCGATGAGAGCCAGGAACAGAACGATACGCAGCAGTGGCTCATGGAACACTGCATGGAATACGGCTTTATCCTGCGCTATCCGCGGGACAAGCAGGATATCACCGGGATCACCTATGAGCCCTGGCATTACCGGTATGTGGGAGAAGACGCCGCCCGGGAGATCATGTCCCGCGGCATCTGCCTGGAGGAGTACCTGGGCGTCATAGACAAGGATTCGCCCGCCCTGCCCCTGCAGGCGGAGGAAGATTGATCGGGAGTGGCCAAAATATGGAAAAAGGCAGTAACAGCGGCAGATACGGCGGGACAGACTACGAACTGATGGGTCTGCAGATGGAGAGCCTGATGGAGCAGGACAGAAACTGGCTCCCGGTGCTCAGCAATGCATCCGCGGTGCTGATGACTTCAATGGAATCGGTGAACTGGGCGGGCTTCTATATTTTGCGGGCGGACAGGCTGGTGCTGGGACCTTTTCAGGGGCGCCCGGCCTGCATCCACATAGAGATCGGCAGAGGCGTCTGCGGCACAGCGGCGCAGCGCAGGAAGACGCTGGTTGTGGAAGATGTCCATCAGTTTCCCGGACACATTGCGTGCGACAGCGCATCGCGCTCGGAGATCGTCGTACCGATCTTTGACGGGGACAGGGTGGCCGGCGTCCTCGACATCGACAGCCCCGAGGAGGGCCGCTTCTCAGACAGAGACAGAGAAGGGCTGGAGGGATTTGTCAGAGCGCTGGAGGCACACATAGAGTGGTGATCATCCGGCAAATCCCGGGAATTGCGCTGTCAGGATGATTTTTGACACGCAATGTGGTAAATTGTTAAATATAGGGAGGTAACGCATATGGATCAAAACCGCGTATACGTTACGGGCCATAAACATCCGGATACGGATTCCGTGGCCTCTGCAATAGGATATGCATTTTATAAAAGGGCAAACGGGATCAAGGCCGTCCCCTGCCGCCTCGGGAAGCTCAGCGCAGAGACCAAATATCTGCTCAAACGCTTTGGATTTGAACAGCCGATGCTCCTTGAGGACGCACGTTTTAAGCTGGGCGAGATTGACCTGGACGAACCGGTTTCGATCGCCCCGGATAAGACGCTCAGAGAGGCTATACAGATCCTGCAGAAGAACAACAGGCAGATCTGCGGGGTCGTGAATAAAGAGGGAAAACTCCTGGGCATCGTCACGCGAAGCGATGCGGCAGACATTTCCATGGGCGATACGGACAGCACCTCCAAGCTGCTGCAGGGCACACCGCCCGAGTGCATCAGCAAGGCGATCGACGGAAGGATCATCTACAACGATCCCCTGACCCACATCAACGGCAAAGTCGGCGTCATCCCCATGACGAGCATGGGCCTGGATCAGTTTGACGTAAAGGAGCGGATCGTCATCACCGGCGACGACCCCAAGGCCCAGGAGGACCTGATCCGCAGGGGCGCGGGCGTCCTGATCGTCGTGCGCGCAGAGAGTATCGCACCCAATGTCATTGAAGTGGCCAAAGAATACCACTGCTCCGTGATCATCTCGGGACACGGCACGATGAACACGTCGAGATATGTCTATTTTGCCCCGAGGGTGTCTTCGATCATGACCGACAAGCCGGTGAAGTTCTACGCATCGGAGCTGGTGGAGGACGCGGGGCGCAAGATGCTGCGCAGCCGTTTCCACGCCTATCCGGTCATCGATGACAACGAAAAGCTTCTGGGATATGTATCCAGATACCACGTCATGAACACGGGCAGCAAAAAACTGATCCTGGTGGATCACAACGAATTCGCCCAGTCGGTCAAGGGCATCGAGAAGGCGGAGGTTCTGGAGGTCATCGATCACCACAGGATCAACGACTTTTCCACCAACCGGCCGGTCGCTTTCCGAAACGAGATCATCGGAAGCTCAGCCACCATCGTGGCCACGATCTTCAGAGAGAACCAGATCCCGCTGCCCAAGAACCTGGCGGGACTGATCCTGGGCGCGATCCTTTCCGACACGCTCAAATTCCAGTCGCCCACGACGACGCCCAAGGACATCGCGACGGCGCAGTTCCTGGCAGGGATCGCCGGCCTGGACATCGACGAGTTCGCCATGGACATGTTCTCTGTCAGCGCCAATATCAAGGGCAAAACAGTGAGCGAACTGCTCAATCAGGACATCAAGTTCTTCAACATCGATGGCTGCAAGACGATGATCTCCCAGGTCATCGTTACGTCGGCGGACACCGCGAGAGCGATGGAACATCAGGTCCAGGACATTCTCGATACATTCACGAAGAAAAAGGGACTGGATCTCTGCCTCATGGTCTTCACCAGCATCCTGGAGAACGGGTCCGTGGTCTACGCCTCGGGCGACAAGGCCATGTGGGCCTTCGAGGCCTTCCCCAACAAGCCGGGCGAGACGAGGACGCTGCAGACAGGCATGCTCTCGAGAAAATCGCAGATCCTGCCCAGGCTCACAGCGGTCGTGCAGAAGTATTCATGAGGGTCTATCCATTCAGAAGATGAGAGGAAGGGGTAAATATGTCTTTTTGGGAAGAATTGGGACAGAGGATCACACAGGGTAGCCAGGGCGCTCTGCAGAAGACCAAGGCGATCGCCGGCGTCGTGACCATGAACGCTGACATCTCCGATTCCAAGAGGAAGATCAGAGATCTGTACGAGGAGCTCGGAAAGATGCTCGTCGAGGAAGCGTTCGCAGACCTCACGGCAGGCCGGATCAGCGAAGCGCTCGAGGCGGACAAGGCAGACAGCCTCAAAAGAGAGATCGACTTCAAGGACTGGAAGGAGGTTCTCACGAAAGTGATGTACATCAAATCCGAGGAGGAAGTGATCGCCATCAACGAAGAAAAGATCCGCGAGTTCACGGAGGAAGAGAGATGCCCTTCCTGCGGCAGGAAAGTCAACAAGGGCATGACCTTCTGCCCGGATTGCGGCGCAAAGCTCATCCGTCCCAAAGAGGAGGCGGACGGCGCCGATGAGGCGGCAAAAGCAGCAGCCGCGGATGCGGCAAAGGCAGCGGCCGCGGATGCGGCGAAAGCAGCGGACCAGGCTGCAGAACAGTGATCATGGAGGTATTACAATGGATTTTGGAGTGATCGTAGCAATTTCGTGCTTTGCGCTTTCTTCACTGCTGGTAGTCCTGATCGGGATCGTCTCAGCGGTTTCGGCGGTGACCGGAATTAAGAGCAATAACGACGAGGATTAAGAAAAACGGGGCTGACGCAATGTCAGCCCCGTTTATATTCGGAAGCAGCGATCTTGTTTGGTCACAAGCTGTCAATTGGCTCAGTCCAGTTTCATATCCCCGTCCTTGATCCAGCCGATCCTGCGGAGCGGGACTGCGATCAGGGGCGTGAGGACGGCGGGAAGGACAAAGGAGATCAGGATCAGGCCGATCCAGTCCATGGCTGTGATGGAGGCCTTGCTGCCGGCGGCCACATCGGCGACCCAGCCGGCGTATACGCCGATCTGTCCGACCAGACCGCAGGTGCCCATGCCGGATGCGACGGCGCTGGCGGGATCATTCATCATCAGGCGGAATACGCAGGTAGCGATGGGACCTGTGATGGCGGATGTCACGATCGGGGGGATCCAGATCTTGGGGTTCTTGACGATATTGCCCATCTGCAGCATGGATGTGCCGATTCCCTGGGAGACCAGGCCGCCCAGGCCGTTCTCCTGAAAGGACATGACGGCAAATCCGACCATCTGCGCGCAGCAGCCCGCGACGGCGGCGCCGCCGGCCAGACCGGTGAGCCCCAGAGCGGCGCAGATCGCCGCGGAGGAAATAGGCAGGGTCAGCGCCATACCGATGACGACGGAAACGATGATGCCCATCAGGAAGGGCTGCAGGTCCGTTGCCCACATGATGACCGAACCGATGCTGGAGGCCGCGGTTCCGATCGCGGGAGCGATCAGGGCGGCAAGCCCGACACCGACCAGGATCGTGACCAGAGGCGTTACCAGAATGTCGACCTTTGTCTCTTTGGAAACGGCTTTGCCGAATTCAGCGGCGATGACTGCGATGAAGAGAACAGCGAGCGGGCCGCCGGCGCCGCTGCCGCCGCTGAGTGTTGTGCTGCCCAGCGCATTGGCCGCATGTCCGACCGTAGCCAGAGAGAAGAGCACGAGCGGAGGTGCCTGCAGGGCGTAACCGATCGCGACAGCCATGGCTGCGCCGCTCATGGATGATGCGTACCCGCCGCAGGTGCTCAGCGCTTCGATATGGAGCTGGGTCCCCAAAGTGTTCAGGATCGTTCCGATCAGGAGCGATGCAAAAAGTCCCTGCGCCATGGCGCCGAGTGCATCAATGCCGTAGCGCTTGGCGGAGATCACGATATTCTTCCTTTTAAGGAATTCTTTGAAATTCATTCTTTTGCCTTTCCTCTTTCTTGCTTCTGTCAGTACTGTATAATGCGTACTTGACAGGTGTCTTGACACATCGTGTGTATTATTGATGAAAGCAGAGGTTTTGTCAATACTTTATCAATATTTTCGGCAGATCAGCCGGCCATCATGACGCATCGTAGAGGAAGCCTTTTGCGCGCAGCAGGTCACAGACGCGCGTATATGCCGCTATATCGGGGCAGATGAGGGTGTGCAGATGGATCCCGCCGGTGAGGTCGGAGAGCGGCGCTGCATCGGAGCCGCTGATCCTGGAAATGAATTCGTCGATATCGTGGCGGGTGGAGATGTCCAGCTCGCCGACCAGCTGCCCGTAGACGGGGTGTTCGACGATGACATCGCGGATCCGGCAGCCATTGTCCACCATGATCTGCATCTCTTCCTTCATACCATCCGCGCTGTGCCGGCAGGGGATCCTGCGGATCAGTCCGGCGCCCGGCCTCGGCATTATATATCCGCGTGGCGTCGCCGTGATCTCGGCCCCGGCGGCCCGCAGCAGCGCGATATCGCCCACAATGATCTGCCGGCTCACGCCGAAAACTTCCGCAAATCTTCCGGCGGGGACGGCGGCGTCTGACTTTTGCAGCGTTTCAACGATACGCGTTCTTCTCTCTTCAGCGTTCATAAATATACCTTCCGTTCACTTGTTCCGGATCTGCCTGGACCCGGACACTTTTCATGATGGGGCGCCGGTAAACGGCCTTCCCCAACCCATTATAGCCTTGCGGTCGTCAAAATAAAGGGAAAGGTGGCGCAAATTGCCGCAGGAAGCGAAAAATCAAGCTTCTTTTTCGGCTATGGGTGGGGTATAATACTGTCGATATTATGTGTTTTTATGCAGAAAAACCGCTCCGGCGGATCTGCTGCAAAATAGAAACACTGGGGAAAAAGAGGAGTGATCAATGAACAAAAGAGTAATGGCAGCAGTACTGTGCTTCGTAATGCTCGCAGCGACAGCCTGCGGCGGCAGGAAAAAG